>NZ_DAISXK010000014.1:0-62962 GCF_036825875.1 Paucihalobacter sp.
CCGAGTAGTACTAATAACCCATAGGCTTATTGTACGCTTGTTTTTTTATAGAGTATAAGTTTAATGTTTTTTATGATTTTTTTTCAATATGTCACGATATAAGATCCCGCCTCAAGTGCGGGATTAAGATTTAAGGTGATTATTGCAATGGGGCTCACCTCTAACCATTCCGAACAGAGTAGTTAAGCCCATTAGCGCCGATGGTACTGCACCAGTGGGAGAGTAGGTCATCGCCTTTTTTGAAAAGCCATTCATAGTAATATGAATGGCTTTTTTGTTTTATATACTTAATTAAAATCTTTTATATTGTAACTTTATTTTGTGGCTTTACTTTTTTCTTAAGCATGACCTATTTCTATTGGTTTTAAATAAGCTTTAGAAACTATCGAAATAGCACTTTCCTTAATCATATTTCAATACATATTACTATTTTTACTTGTTCATTTTTTTTATTTAGTTATATGTTAAAGGTTTATCACGATTTACGTTTTTTATCAAAACATGTGAAGCATCTTTTTTATACTAATCACTAACATTGTCAAGATACCATAAATACTGGATTAATATACGTCATATTAATTACAGTGCATTTTGATTTTAGTGAAAACTAGAATGCATGCCATTTTAAAATATGAGAATTGTAATAGTACTGGTTGTTTGTTTTGTATGTGATTTATTGAATGCTCAGTTAGCTTATGATGGTGTGCATGATAAATCCGTTTGTGGTTCTAGTGTTTCATTGGATTCTTGGGGTGATGAACACTATCATGTATTTGAAAGTCAATTATATAATACCACAGATCAATTAGTAGGGCTCAAACATTCTAGTATAAACGCGTTTGAAGATTCACCTTCCATAAATGCCATCAATTCCTTGGTTGATGCTGGTACAGAAGGTTCAAATATTTTCACCATTGGTTCACAGGTCATTAATGAAAGTGTATCAGTTATAGTTAATGATATAGCCGCTCCAACAATTACTTCAAACTTACCAATATGTAGTGGGTCTGATGTAATCATTACCATTACAGACGGTTTTCCGAATGCTATAGTAAGTTTTGATATTGACAATATTCCAGGAGTACTAGAGCTAGATGATTTTGGCAATTACACAATTATAATTCCTAACGCTGCAGAAGGAACTGAGATTAACCTATTTCAAATGAATTCCTCAGAAGGCTCCTTGGTATTAGATCAAGAATTTGTTGTTACAGTGAATCCATTACCAATTTATGAAGAGCCTGCATCAAAGGAATTATGTGATTTTAATAACCCTGGAGATGAACAAGAGCTTTTTTTATTGGATATTCCTGAAATCATAGCAGGACAAAATGGTGTTGGATATACAATTCATGAATTAATGGTTGATGCCGAAAATGACGTTAATGCTCTTACAGGTGACCCAAATAATCCGAATCAAGAAATAAGCTATACGAACACTTCAAATCCACAAACACTTTATATTAGAGGTGAAGATGAAGCTACAGGTTGCTTTACTATAATGACATTGGAGCTTCGTGTGCTTCCAATTGCTGTGGCGATACAACCAAACAATATAGAAGTATGTGATAACTCAACAAATGATGGTGTTGCCGTATTTGATTTAACGGAAGTTGAAACAGAAATTTTTGGCACTCAAAACCCTGTAGATTTTAGCATAAGGTATTATTTGTCTCAAGCTGAGGCAGAAACTGGAGGAACAGCCATCAGTTCACCAGAAACATATGAAAACTCGGTTCTTGGTGGCGAAACTATTTATGTTCGTGTTGAAAACAATGGCGATTCAGATTGTTATGCGGTTACCTCTTTTGATATTACAGTGCATCCGTCGTTAAATGCTTCATTTGAAATGACGGCTAGTTGTGATGGTGCGACGGCTACTATTTTAGGTGATACAGGCGGCGTTTTTTCATTTTATCAAGCTCCTACAGATGCTGCAGTCATTAATCCAGCAGATGGCGAAATTAGTAATGTAACTCAGGGTGCCACCTATATTATAGCTTATAGCCTTGATGGAGCAGATTGCTCCGCATTAGAAACAGTTTCGGTGACTGTTGGCACTTTGCCAAACGTTGTGTCGCCCTCGAATTTGCAAGCATGCGGAACTGTTTCTGAAGGTGTGTGGTTTGATTTGGATTCTAAAATATCTGAAATCACTAATCAGGATTCGAACTTGATGGTGTCATTTTATCTCAGTCAAATTCTTGCCGAAGCAGGTGATCCGACAAATGCGTTGTCATCTCCATACTTGGCAACCTCTTTAAATCAGACTGTTTATGTTCGTGTAGCAGGTGATGGTGGCTGTGTTGTATATACAGAAATGGTTTTGGACCTTTTTGAAACGGTTCAAATGGCGCAACTTCCGGAAATTTCAGAATGCGACAACCATAATGATGGCATTGCCACCTTCAATTTAAGTCAAATTGAAAGCTTGTTAGGAACCAATCCAAATTGGGTAGTCACTTACCACAGTACTCAGAACGATGCTCAAAATGGCAGCAATGACATCACGAATGTTACCAATTATCCGTCAACATCAGCTACAATTTATGTGCGTATAACTAATGCCTTTGATGATAATGGACTTTGCATTACCATTTTGCCATTAGATTTGCTAGTGAATCCATCGCCAGAAGTGGCTCTATCAGAAATTGTCATTTGCGAATCTGGTTCTTTAGGTTTTGAGGCGTTTGACTTACAAGCAGAAATCTCAAACATTTTGGGAAGTTCGCAAAACATTACAAATTTTAGTGTTCGATTTTATACGGATAGTTTTGCTATTAATGAAATTGCGACCAATCCGTTTACCAATACAATTGCCAATGCGCAAACCATTTATTTGCAAATTTCAAATTTGGCAACTAATTGTAGCGCGATATTTCCGTTGGATTTACAAGTGTTATCCGGCATAGAATTAACGGAACCTTCGGACCTTAGCATCTGTGATGGCGTTTTGAATGATGGCATTGGGACTTTTGATTTAACTTCCTTAGAAAGTGACATGCTTCATAATCAAAATCCTGAGGATTTTTTGATTAGCTATCACAATTTGTTTGATGAGGCGCAAAATGGCACCAATGCCATTCCAAATCCACAAAATTATCAAAACTTAAATTCGCCATTTGAACAGCTTATTTATATCCGTGTGCAAGGTCTTGACACCCCTGATTGTATTAGTACGACTCAAGTGCGATTGGTTGTAAATGCTTTGATGCGTCCACAAGTTTTTAGTGTTGATGGACGCAATACCATTTGTGTTGATTTTGACAGCAATGAACTTCAAAGCGGTTTGACCTTGACTACCAATTTGCAAGGTGCAAATTACACCTATCAATGGTTATTAAACGGTTCTGAAATAAGTGGTGCCACAATGGGTAGTTATGACATTACAACCTCTTCTCCAGGCTTGTATAGTGTTTATGTGGTTGACAGTAATTCAGATACCGTATGCGGTGAGTCAGCTTTTAGTAACGAATTTGAGGTCATAAAATCTGGATTGGCATCTCTAGTAAGTGTAACAACGAGTCAGCCTTTTGCCAACAACCAGACCGTTACGGTTGTGGTGCAGGGTTATGGTGATTATTGGTTTCAGTTGAATGATGGGCCGATTACGGACAATAATGGTGTTTTTAGTAATGTACTATCTGGCGTACATACGGTGACTGTTTACGACCGAAGAACAGACCATCCTTCTTGTGGTTTTATCATTATTGATTCTATTCAAATAATAGATTATCCAAGATTTTTCACGCCAAACAATGACGGCTATCACGATACTTGGAATATTACAGCGATGCAAGATCAGCCTAATTCGTTAATACTTATTTATGACCGTTATGGAAAAATTATAAGTTCTATAAAACCCAATGGCCCTGGTTGGGATGGCAACTATGATGGACAGCTAATGATGTCTAATGATTATTGGTTTGTGCTTACTTATCAAGATGATGATGGGACTCAAAGAGAATTTAAGGCTCATTTTACTTTAAAGCGATAACTTTTTATAAACAAAACACTTAATGGAACTATTACGGACTTAAAATTAGAAGCTTTAGTTTTTAATTTTTCATTTTGATTTTCATAAATTTAATTTTTTAAAGATTAATTATGTTTATCAATAACGAATTTGAATTAGCGTTAAAATTTGCAAACAATACAGATAGATCTTTATTTCTCAGCGGAAAGGCTGGTACTGGTAAAACCACATTTCTTCACAAACTGAGAGAAGATTGTCTAAAACGCATGGTTGTGGTGGCGCCAACGGGCGTCGCGGCAATTAACGCGAAAGGTGTTACCATTCATTCTTTTTTTCAAATACCATTTGGTCCAATTATACCTAATCAAGAATTAAGATCGTCTAAGGATTTTAGATTCAGCAAAACTAAAATTAACATCATCAAGTCTTTGGATTTACTGATTATTGATGAAATTAGTATGGTTCGGGCTGATTTATTGGATTGTATAGACAGTGTTTTACGACGGTTTAGAAATAGGGATTTGGTGTTTGGTGGCGTACAGGTTTTAATGATTGGTGACCTTCAGCAGTTATCGCCAGTGGTTAAAGATCACGAATGGGAACTGTTGAAACCATTTTATCAGAGTATTTATTTTTTTGATAGTATTGCGTTTAAATCGTGCGATCCTTTAACCATTGAGCTCCTTCATATCTATAGACAAGACAATCCAATATTTATAGACATACTTAATGAAATTAGAAATAATGCCCTCACACAAGCATCGGCTGATGCCTTGAACAAGCAGTTTAATCCAGACTTTAGGCCATCGGAACATGACGGTTATATTTCCTTAACAACACACAATCATAAAGCTGAAAAAGTTAATGATTATGAGCTTTCTAAATTGAAGGGAAAATCTATAACCTATAGTGCCGAGGTTGAAGGTAAATTTCCACCACATAGTTTTCCAAATAAGGAAAGTTTTGAACTGAAGAAAGGCGCACAAGTCATGTTTATAAAAAACGATAGTTCACAAGATAAGCGCTATTACAATGGAAAAATTGGTAAAGTTGTTCAATTAGATGAGGATGAAGTAATAGTTCAATGTTTAGGCGACGAATATGAGATTGTTACGACTCCCGAAGTGTGGGAGAATTTTGATTATTCCGTTGATAACGAAACCAATGCTATAACAGAACACAAAATTGGTAGCTTCAAACAGATGCCTCTTCGATTGGCATGGGCCATTACCATTCATAAAAGTCAGGGTTTAACTTTTGAAAAGGCTATTATCGATGCACAAGATGCATTTGCACACGGTCAAACTTACGTTGCGCTAAGCAGGTGTAAGTCACTTGAAGGAATTATTTTAAGGAGTAAAATAGTTTCGAATCAAATTATAACAGATAGACAAGTTTTGTCATTTAATAAAAACACTGAGGCGAATAGGCCCACAGAAGCAATTTTGCGTCAGTCGCAATGTGATTATCAATTAAACTTAATTAACGAGATTTTTGATTATTATCCATTTCTTCGTCCAATCAAAAGACTATTGGATATTTACTATAAGAATAAATCGAGTATTGAAGGAACTTTAGAAACTATTTTAAATTCAATAAAAATAGAGATTTCATTATTATTAGAGGTGAATAACAAATTCATTACACAATTAAAGTCGTTAACCGTTTTGGATCAAACACCAGAACAAAGCGAGATTGTTCAAAAGCGGTTTATAAAGGCCGTTTCCTATTTCGATAATCAATTACAACACAAAATCTCTGAACCATTTAAATCTTTTGAGTTTACGACTGACAATAATGCACTTGAAAAGGATTTACTCAAGCATGTTAAGATGCTTGAAGAATTGATAAGTACTAAACTATTTTATTATAAAAGTTTACAACAAGGTTTTGATACTGTTTCATTTTTAAAGTTGAAAGCAGAGGCTATTTTCTTAAATGAAGAACAGCCGAAGACACATCGAAAAGCTATCATTTCCAGCACATCAAATGCTAGATTATTTGAGTTATTACGTTCTTTAAGAAGTGATTTAGCAGAGGAACACAATCAAATACATTATCAGATATTTACCCAAAAGTCTTTATATGCGATGTGTGAATTTTTGCCTACTAATAAACAAGAATTAAAGGCGATTCATGGGATGGGTAAAACAAGAATTGAAAAATATGGTGACTCAATTTTAGATTTGATTAAAAATTATTGTGCCACGCACGATATAGAAGTAAGAAATGATATACCCAGTTATAAGTCACCAAAAAAGGAAAAGGTTGATACTAAAAAAGTTTCATTAGAACTATATAATTCTGGTAAAACTCTAGAAGAAATTGCCGGTATTAGGGAACTCAATGAAAACACTATATTCGGCCATTTAGCCTCTTTTATTCCAACGGGTCAAATAAAAATATTTGATTTGATGTCTGAATCCCACTATAAGGAATTAACACAAATTATACCCACAAAAACTTTTGAAAACCTTTCAGATTTAAAACATCAACTTGATGATAAATATACTTATGCCGAATTGCGATTGGTTTTAAATACGCTTGAAGGGTAATTGAACCAACTTCAATATTCAATTATCCTTTTATAAGGCTTCTAGAAATTACAATTTTCTGAATTTCAGAGGTGCCTTCATATATTTGGGTAATTTTTGCGTCGCGCATTAGTCTTTCAACATGGTATTCCTTAACGAAACCATTACCACCGTGAATTTGTACAGCTTCTACGGTAGTATCCATAGCGACTTTTGAGGCATATAATTTTGCCATGGCACTAGAATAATCATAATTGTTATGTAAATCTTTATCCCAAGCAGACTTCAAAACCAACATTCTCGCAGCTTCAATTTCAGTCGCCATATCGGCCAGTTTAAATGCAATTGCTTGGTGGTTACAAATTTCTGTTCCAAATGCTTTGCGTTCTTTAGAATATTTTAAGGCCAATTCAAAGGCACCCGAAGCAATTCCCAAGGCTTGGGCAGCAATACCAATCCGTCCGCCTGATAATGTTTTCATCGCAAATTTAAAACCAAAACCATCTTCGCCAATTCTATTTTCTTTAGGGACCTTGACATCATTAAATTGTAGGGTATGTGTATCGCTTCCTCTGATTCCTAATTTGTTTTCTTTTGGACCGACATGAAAGCCATCTAAACCGCGTTCCACAATAAATGCATTAATACCGTGATGACCTTTTTCTCTATCTGTTTGGGCAATAACTAAATACACATCAGATCTACCACCATTTGTTATCCAGTTTTTAGTTCCATTAAGTAAATAATGGTCGCCCATATCTATTGCTGTTGTTTTTTGTGAGGTTGCATCGCTACCAGCTTCGGGCTCACTTAGGCAAAATGCTCCAACAAATTCCCCTGTTGCCAGTTTGGTTAAATATTTTTGTTTTTGGGCTTCAGTTCCGTAGGTTTCAATTCCGTAGCAAACAAGCGAATTATTAACGGAAACAATTACAGATGCGGACGCGTCAATTTTTGAAAGTTCTTCCATGATAAGTACGTATGAAATGGTATCCATACCACTACCGCCATATTTAGGATCGACCATTATTCCCATAAATCCAAGGTCTCCCATCTTTCTAACCAATTCATTAGGAAATTCTTGTATTTCGTCACGTTCTATAACCCCGGGTAAAAGTTCTGAATTGGCAAAATCTCTTGCTGCATCTCTAATCATTAGATGTTCTTCGGTAAGATTGAATTCCATAAAAATTGAATTATTATATTGATAAAAATTGATGTCAAAGATAACTTTTTATTGACGTATTATCAATAGGATTATTTATTTTTACCAATATGTTAACGAAAGAATATCATGTTATCGGTGTCATGTCTGGAACATCTTTGGATGGATTAGATATAGTATATGTTACTTTGAAATTTGACTTGAACTGGTCTTTTAACATAATTCATGCAGTTACCATTCCGTATAGTGATGATTGGTTGTTAAAGCTTTCCAGGCTATCTAATTTAGGTATGGAGGAATTACACGTTATTGATTTAGAGTATAGTAAATATGTATCCGAAACAATTGCCGGTTTTATAGACAAGTATCAAATTGAAACGGTTGATCTTGTGGCCTCACACGGACATACGGCAAAGCATTTGCCACATAAAAATTTCACTTATCAAATAGGAAATCTCCAGGAAATCACAAACTATTTAAACCATACTGTAATATGTGATTTTAGAGTTCAAGATGTTGAATTGGGTGGACAAGGAGCGCCGTTGGTACCTATTGGCGATCAGCTATTATTTTCGGAGTTTGATTACTGCATCAATTTGGGAGGATTTTCTAATATTTCGTTTGAAAAAGATGGTTTCAGAATTGCCTTTGATATTTGTCCTGTGAACACGGTTTTAAACACCTTATCACAGCGATTAAATTTAGACTATGATGTTGATGGTAAATTGGCAAAATCAGGAAACTTAAACCCCGACTTACTCAATGCACTGAATCAGTTGGCGTATTACCATGAAGACTATCCGAAGTCATTAGGAATAGAATGGGTTCAAGAACAAATTTGGCCGGTTTTAGAGCAGTATGATATTTCGACTCATGATTTAATGAGAACTTTTGTAGAGCACATTGCGATACAAATAGCCTTGAACACACAACAAATTAATAAGGCCAAGCTTTTATTTACAGGCGGTGGAACTTTAAACTCTTTTTTAATGGAACGTGTTTCCTTTTTTGTTTCGGGCAGCATCACAATTCCTGATACCCTCCTTATTAACTACAAAGAAGCCCTTATTTTTTCACTCCTCGGCGTGTTAAAATTGAGGGGTGAAATTAACTGTTTAAAAAGCGTAACTGGTGCAAAACATGATCATTCTAGTGGTAGAATTTACACCCCTAATTTTAATTGATTATCAGCAATAAACATATTTAGTTTTTTATCTTTGCGCTGCCTAATTTCATCACTCATTAATGAAAGCATTACTACAAAAGTTCGAAGACAAGTTACCTGAAATTATTTTTAACTGGATAGATGCCGAAACTGAGGCAGAAGGCTGGACGGTCATCAACTCCCTGAGAGGTGGCGCGGCCGGTGGCGGAACTCGAATGAGAAAGGGATTAGATTTAAACGAAGTTCTTTCGCTTGCGAAAACCATGGAAGTTAAGTTTACCGTTTTTGGACCTGCGATTGGCGGTGCTAAATCGGGCATCAATTTCGATCCTAATGACCCACGTAAAAAGGGTGTTTTAGAGCGCTGGTACAAAGCTGTTTCGCCTTTATTAAAAAGTTATTACGGTACAGGCGGTGATTTAAACGTTGATGAAATTCACGAGGTAATTCCTATTACCGAAGCCAGTGGTGTTTGGCATCCACAAGAAGGTGTTTTTAATGGTCATTTTAAACCTACTGAAGCCGATAAAATCAACAGAATTGGACAGTTAAGGCAAGGCGTTATTAAGGTGATTGAAAATCCACACTATACTCCGAATGTGCAGCGTAAATATACGGTAGCAGATATGATTACTGGTTTTGGGGTTGCCGAAGCTGTTAAGCATTATTACAATATTTATGACCATACGGTAGTCGGCAAACGCGCCATTGTTCAAGGATTTGGCAATGTAGGTGCAGCGGCTTGTTTCTATTTGGCGAAAATGGGCGTGAAGATTGTTGGAATTATAGATATTGCTGGCGGTTTAATCAATGAGAATGGATTCTCAGAAGCTGAGATAACATCGCTTTATTTAGATAAATCAGGCAACAATTTATTTGCCAAAGATTTAATCTCTTTTGAAGAGATGAATGAAAGAATTTGGTCATTATCTGCCCATATATTTGCACCTTGTGCAGCGTCCAGACTGGTGACCAAATCGCAAATTGATTTGTTAATTGACAATGGTTTAGAAGTTATTAGCTGTGGTGCAAATGTGCCATTTGCAGATAAAGAAATATTTTTTGGTCCAACCATGGAATATACGGACGAACGGACGAGTTTGATACCAGATTTTATTTCTAACTGTGGGATGGCCCGTGTTTTCGCATATTTTATGGAGAAGAAAGTAGAAATGACAGATGAAGCTATTTTTGAAGACACTTCAAAAACCATAAAAGACGCCATACAAAATGTTTACGATCGCAATCCTTCAAAATTTAATATCAGTGCAACTGCTTTTGAAAATGCTTTAAGTCAACTCATTTAAACTTACTTTATGGAATTACTACTAATTTCAGTTTTTGTTATAGGTTATTTAGCAATTACCCTTGAACACCAATTAAAGGTTGATAAATTAATTCCTGCGCTCATTATGATGGCTTTAAGTTGGGGGTTTATTGCACTCTTCCTTGACAGTTTTACAACCTGGTTTGACCCACTTAAACATACGCTTTTAAATAATTTTGATCGTTTAGATCACGAGAGCAGGGAGGTACTGCTTGAGAGAACTTTGCTGCGTCATTTGGGCAAAACAGCTGAAATTTTATTCTTTTTATTGGGGGCGATGACCATAGTTGAAATCATTGATTATTTCGATGGATTTTCAACTATGAAAACGTTTATAAAAGCCAAGAGCAAAAAGCGTGTATTGTGGATTATGACGATTTTGGCTTTTATACTTTCGGCTATCATTGACAACCTCACGGCAACGATTATATTATTATCAATTCTTCAGAAAATTATTGCCGATACCAAATTGCGTATGTGGTATGCTGGACTTATTGTTATAGCGGCAAATGCTGGAGGCGCTTGGTCACCTATCGGAGATTTAACTACTACCATGCTATGGATTGCCAATAAAGTTACTTCTGGATATTTATTTCTGTATTTATTTTTACCATCCTTAATTTGTATGGTTTTACCAACATTTATTGCCTCGTTTTTACCGATTTTTAAAGGTGAGGTTATCATGGCAACCAATGAGGACAACGGCGTTAATAATTTCAGAAAAACCATGTTATTCTCGGGTTTGGGTGCTATTATATTTGTGCCGTTGTTTAAGGTGGTAACGGGATTACCGCCTTATGTAGGTATGATGCTGTCTTTGGGAGTGGTGGCAGTTTTGGCCGAGGTTTTAACTAATTACAAGTTTAGAATGGCCAGGGTAAAGGCTGGAAAGAGTTATAAGCACAAACCAGAAAATCCAGTTCATAGATCGCTGTCTAAGGTAGAGATGCCCAGCGTGCTATTTTTCTTTGGAATACTAATGGCTGTCGCGGCTTTAGAAACTGTGGGAGTGTTATTTGGATTTGCTAATTCGCTTGAAGGTAGTTTGCCAATGATGGGAACTGAGTTGCACGGTGAAGGTGTTTCCGATTTGGTGGTTCTTTTTTTAGGCGTTGGATCTGCAGTTATTGATAACGTTCCACTGGTGGCGGCGAGTTTAGGAATGTTTTCAGAGCCAATTGACAATGAACTTTGGCATTTTATTGCCTATGCAGCTGGAACTGGCGGTAGTATGCTGATTGTTGGTTCGGCAGCTGGTGTTGTAGCAATGGGTATGGAAAAAATCGACTTTTTCTGGTACTTCAAAAATATTTCATGGTTAGCTTTGGTTGGCTTTCTAGCCGGAGCAGGCGTGTTCATGTTTACACGAACATTGTATTAAATACTTTCTACTTTAAATATTCGTTATCTTACAAACATTAACTAATTTTATCAATAAATTTTAATTTCAACCAATGCAAGACAGTACAGATTTTGTAGATCTAGAACCTACTGAAAAAACTTTATCTATTATTGAATTAATAGGAAGTGGTGGCTTAGCTGGCCAAATAATTATATGCATTTTATTTATATTATTAGTCGCGGCCATTTACATTTATTTCGAACGTTTATTTGCCATAAAAGAAGCCTCAAAGGTTGATGCCAATTTCATGAACCAAATTAAAGATCATGTAAGTAAAGGCAAAATTGATTCGGCACAATTACTCTGTGCACAAGTCAATTCACCTGTGTCAAGATTAATCAACAAAGGTCTTTCTAGAATAGGAAAACCTCTAGAAGATATTAACACGGCTATTGAAAACTCTGGAAGACTAGAAATTTACGGACTTGAAAAAAACGTTAGTATTCTTGCCACAATTTCTGGTGCAGCACCCATGATAGGATTTTTAGGAACCGTAATTGGGATGATTTTATCAATTTTTGAAATTGCAAATGCAGGTGGACAAATAGATATTAAATTACTTGCAGACGGTTTGTATACAGCAATGACAACAACAGTGGCTGGTTTAATAGTAGGCATTATAGCTTATATAACGTATAATCACTTGGTCGTTAAAACCAATAAGGTGGTATATAAAATGGAAGCGAACTCGCTTGAGTTTCTAGATCACTTAAATGAACCTATATAAATGAATCTTAGAGGACGAAATAAAGTAACCCCAGAATTCAATATGTCGTCAATGACCGATATTGTTTTTTTGTTACTCATCTTTTTTATGTTAGCTTCAACTTTGGTAACCACCAATGCTATTGACATCATTTTACCAACCGCCAGCGGAAAAACTGAAAATAAACAATCGGTGGCCGTGAGTATTAAAAAAAACCTCAACTATTATATTGATGAAAAATTAGTCGGCGAAAGCGTATTAGAATCTCAGCTTATAGCACTTCTTTCAACTGAAAAACAACCAACTATTGTTTTGCGAGCTGAAAAATCTGTGCCAGTCGAAAATGTTGTAAAAGTTATGGACATTGCCAATCGCAATAAGTTTAAAGTAATACTGGCAGTAAAACCCAATTAATCTTGAAATACCTAGAAACCAAACACGAACGCGATTCAGCCAAGGTAACCACGCTTATCATCACCTTGTTGCTGTTGCTCATATTTGTAGTGGGATTACCTTTTATGGATCCACCCTTAGAATATGGTGTAGCGGTAAATTTTGGTTCGTCAGATGTTGGTAGTGGCGACGTTCAGCCGCTTAATCCAGCTCAAGAAATTTCAAAGGATAATGTGGAACCTCCCATTGAAAAGGCTGAAGCAACGCCAGCTTCAACACCAAGTGCCAATTCACCTATAGAGGATGCAGTAACTCAAGATAATGCAGAGTCAATTGCCATCAACAAACAAAAAGAAGAAGCTAGACAAAAGCAGCTAGAAGCTCAAAAAATAGAAAAGGAAAAACGCGATCAAGAAATAAAAAAGCAACAAGAAGAAGCTGAGAAAAAGAAGAAGTTGGATGCGCTTATAGGCGGTGTTGCATCATCTGACGGAAAAGATACCCAAGGAGAAGGCAATGACACCCAAGCGGGCGATAAAGGACAGTTAGATGGTGATCCTTATGCTTCGAGTTATTTTGGAGGTTCGGGTCCTGGAAAGGGTGGTGTAGGTTATGGATTAGGAGGCAGAGGCGTTCCTACCCGAACAGTTTTTAAACAAGAGTGTAATGAATATGGCTTGGTAATCGTTAGAATTGAGGTGAATAGATCTGGGCAAGTAATTTCAGCTGAACCTGGTGTTCAGGGCACTACCAACACGCATCCTTGTTTATTAGAACCCGCAAAAAAAATCGCCTTATCACATAAATGGCCAGCCGATAATAATGCCCCATCGCGGCAGGTAGGATTTGTTAGTATTAATTTTAGTATCGGTAAGTAGATTTATGACATACGCTCAAACTACCTCGTGGATGTTCGCTAGGTTGCCGATGTATCAAAACCAAGGTAAATCGGCTTACAAAACAGATTTGACCAACACTATTAAACTGGATTGCTATCTAGGCCATCCCCACAGCAATTTCAAATCGATTCATATTGCTGGAACCAACGGAAAGGGCTCAACAAGCCACATGATAGCCTCTGTATTGCAAGAAGCTGGTTATAAGGTTGGGCTTTATACATCACCCCATTTAAAGGACTTTAGAGAACGAATAAAAATCAATGGCAAGGAGATTCAAAAATCTTTTGTTATAAATTTTATTGAAAAGCACCGTGAATTTTTTGAGTTAAATGATTTATCATTTTTTGAGATGACCGTTGGGATGGCCTTTAATTATTTTGCTGAAAAAAATGTTGATATAGCCGTGATAGAAGTTGGTTTAGGTGGAAGATTAGATTCAACCAACATTATTACACCTAAACTTTCGGTTATTACTAATATAGGTTTTGACCACACAGATTTTTTGGGAAACACTATAGCTAAGATTGCTTATGAAAAAGCAGGGATTATAAAGAGTAATGTTCCAGTTGTTATAGGTGAAACAAACTCAGAATCTCGAACTGTTTTTTTAGAAAAATCAAAATTGTTGAATGCATCTATTTCTTTTGCAGATCAACAAACTTGGCCAGAAATGGAATGTGACTTGAAAGGGAATTATCAAAAAAAGAATATTAAAACGGCAATGTCCTCTTTAAATCAATTGGTTAAACTCGATTTTAAGATAAGTGAACGCCATTTAAAAAACGGTTTGAGAAATGTTATCAAAAACACAGGATTAAAAGGACGTTGGCAGATTTTAAATGAGCGTCCTTTTACAGTCTGCGATACGGCGCATAACGCAGAAGGATTAGCAACTGTTTTAGAACAATTACTTGCGATAGATTTCAAAGTACTCCATATAGTTTTTGGAGTGGTGAACGATAAGGATTTGCAGAAGATAATTCCATTAATGCCTGTGGAAGCATCTTACTATTTTTGCAAACCTAATGTTATCAGAGGTATGAATCAATACGAATTACAATCTAAATTTTTGAATTACGGAATTAATGGGAAGGCTTATGAATCTGTTTCGTTAGCACTTAATGCCGCGCAGGAAGCTTCTAATGAAGATGATATCATTTTTATAGGTGGTAGTACCTTTGTGGTGGCTGAAATAATTTAATTTTTTAGTCAAAAAGTTTTTGAGGAATAAAAAACTAATTTATATTTGCAGTCCTATTTTGGGCGATTAGCTCAGCTGGTTCAGAGCACCTCGTTTACACCGAGGGGGTCGGGGGTTCGAACCCCTCATCGCCCACAAAAAAAGTCCGTGAAAATACGGACTTTTTTTATACTTTTATTTTTGTAATAGGGTCATTAACTCAGTTGGTTCAGAGTGTTACCTTGACAGGGTAGAAGTCACTGGTTCGAATCCAGTATGACCCACATCAAGCACAATCCTAATTCCGAAGGAATTGGGATTTTTGTTTTCTGCAAACCCGAGTCGCAGACTTGAAGGTTTTCAGAAAACAAAAATCATAAAGTGCTTCAAAGCACATAGGATTGTATTTGCAGCAGCGGGATGATTCTGGATCAACGCAGTTAATCCATTAGTTTAAACCCGAGTCGCAGACTTGAAGGTTTTCAGAAAACAAAAATCATAAAGTGCTTCAAAGCACATAGGATTGTATTTGCAGCAGCGGGATGATTCTGGATCAACGCAGTTAATCCATTAGTTTAAACCCGAGTCGCAGACTTGAAGGTTTGCAGAAAACAAAAATCAAAATTACTGCAAAGTACTTTAGATTGTATTTGTTTTAATGATCTATGGATACAAAAGTTTTTAAGGATTTTCAAATTATATCCAGTAACCGCTCAAGAGCCATACCACGTGAACCCTTAATGAGAATAAACTTATTTTTTAAATCATTCTTATTAAATTGAGAATTTAAATCTTGAAACGATGCGTATTGTTGGATAAAACTTTTAGACACCTTTGTTTTACTGAAATTTTCTCCTAATAGAAAGACCTGCTCAACAGGATTGTTTTCTAAATAATTTACAATAGCCTGATGTTCTTTTGGGGCGTCATTCCCGAGCTCGAACATGTCACCAAGAAATAAAACCTTATCAGGATGTGATATTTGTTTGAAATTTTCTAAAGCTGCCATCATGCTAGTAGGATTTGCATTGTAGGCATCCATTAAAATTTTATTGCCATTTAATTCGATGATTTGTGATCGGTTATTAGTGGGTAAGTAATTTTCAATGGCTGAGATGATATGATTTTTGTCTATTTTAAAATAAGTTCCTACGGCAATAGCGATGGCTATATTATTAAAATTATAGTGACCTGCTAAATTTGAATTAACGGTAGTTCCTTTGTAGTTTACACTTATTAAAGGCTGAGAGGTGAGTAATTCTAAATCAGCATTAGAATCACTTTTCGAGCCAAAACTGATGGTGTTTTTATAGCCTTTGGTTTGTTTGATTTGAAGTGTGTCATCTTCATTTACAAATATAAATTTATTGTGTTTTTTAAGATGGTCGTATAATTCTGACTTACCTTTAATAACACCTTCAATACCGCCAAAACCTTCCAAATGCGCTTTCCCAAAGTTAGTGATGAGACCGAAATCTGGTTCTGCAATATGGCAAAGAATTTCAATTTCTTTTTGATGATTGGCTCCCATTTCGACTATAGCAATTTCTGTATCTTTCTTAATGCTTAATAAAGTTAAAGGAACACCTATGTGATTGTTTAGGTTACCAAAAGTGGAAACAGTTTTATATTGGGTAGATAAAACGGCGCTTAATAATTCCTTAGTAGTGGTTTTGCCATTGCTACCAGTTAATGCAATTATAGTTGTCTTGAGTTGTTTTCGGTGATAATTAGCCAACTCTTGTAAAGTTTTAAGGGTGTCTTTAACAAGAATTATTTTATTGGAATTACTGTTTAAATCTTTATCAACAATAACATATTTAGCTCCTTGTTCTAAAGCTTGAATGGCAAAATCATTCCCATTAAAATTGTTACCCTTAAGGGCAACAAACATGCAGTTTCTTGAAATATTTCGAGTATCTGTGCAGATAATTGAACTTTGTAAGAAAAGTTCATAAAGTTTAGGTGTATTCATTTATTCAAAAAAAAAGTCCTAACACAAAGTTAGGACTTTAAAAGTTTGATTGAATTTATTTAATTACGTTTTTTACCGTTTTGTGTTTTTGAGCCTACTCTAGACATTGCACATCTGAAACCGATGTAATCTGTTGCCATATCTTCTGGGAAATATCTTCGTTGAGCAGGATCTAAATAATATGCTCTATCTTTCCATGAACCGCCTTTATAGACTCTTACATTATCATTGATAAGTGAAGTTCTACTAGAGGATTGATCATATTCTCTAATTAGATTTCCCAATGAGTCTCTATCAACTGAATGTTGAGGTGAATTGTACATTTGCTGAGTCTCATCTTCTTTTTTAGCATCAGCAACTTCATCAAAACTATCTCGGTAATATCTTGAAGATTTTCTATCTCCATCGCGGAAATTTCTGTTGTCGCTATTGTCAAAATTAGTTCTTAAATAAGTTTCTTCTTCATCTACTGGTATTTTAGCGACTTCTCCAGGTAAATTTCTTGCAACAATTTTGCCGTTACTTAAGGTGTCATAAACAATATCATCGATAGTTAAAACTTTCACAGTACCATCCTCATTAATTGCATTTTTCGTGTAAACATTTCCTCTGTAATAGTTAAAATCATTAAACTCATCATCAACAATTGGTCTGTATACGTCAGCAACCCATTCAGCTACATTACCAGCCATATCGTATAGTCCATAAGCATTAGGTTCGTATGATTTTACTTTGGCTGTTATATCAGCACCATCGTCTGACCAACCAGCTATTCCGCCGTAATCACCTTTTCCTTGTTTGAAGTTTGCTAATTGGTCCCCTCTTGTTTTACGTTTTCCGGATCTAGTGTACTGGCCATCCCAAGGATATTTTTTTCTTCCTCGGTAAACATTATAACTTCTTAATTCACTCATTCCAAGAGCAGCGTATTCCCATTCTGCTTCAGTTGGAAGTCTATAATCGGGTGAAATAATACCTGATTCAATTTTAGCGTAAGTGTTGATAGGATTTCCGTCGGCATCCGTCTGTGATCTTCTCTTACCACCTTCTAATACTTCGGTGTTTCCGCCGTAAGTAGATGAAGGAGAGTTGATATAAGTATCAGTACTGAAATTACTTTCGGCACTCACATCTGTAATTTTTGCATCGCGCTTAATAAAACCGGCTTGCTCTAGGAATAATTCATTTACTCTATCAGTTCGCCATTTCGCGAATTCTACGGCTTGAATCCAGCTAACGCCAACCACTGGATATTCAGCATAACCAGGATGACGCAAATAATTTTGGGTCATCATTTCTGCATAACCTAGTCTATTTCTCCAGACAAGTGTATCAGGTAGCGCACCATGATAAATGTTTTTATAGGTTGGATCTTCAGGTGGATAAACGCGCTTCATATAATCTAAGTATTCAGTATACATTAAATTAGTTACCTCAGTTTCATCCATGTAGAATGATTGTATATGTTGCTGATTGGGATTATTATTCCAATCGTGCATCGGATCATCCTGAACTCTACCCATTGTAAACGTTCCTCCTTCAATAAACACCAAGCCAGGAGCCGTTTGCTGCTCTTTGAAATTAGGATTGTATTGAAATCCGCCTTCTTTAATGTTAATGTTCCAACCAGTGGCTCTCGAGCTATTACTGCTCGATGAATTTCTTTTACAGCTAGTTACAGCTAATGCCATAAGCAATACTGCTATAATTTTGAGATTTGAGACCTTATTCATATTCATACTTTTAGGCAAGTGGGTTAAATTTTGCATCGCAATATAGTAATTAAACACAAACTAACAACATTTTTCATCGTTAAAGTGTAAAAAAAAATTGCACTTTATCCTATTTATCATACCGAATATCGGATTTTTAGATGATTTTACGCCGTATTTTGTTTCATATAAACGGTATTAAAAATAAATTATTGTTGTAATTTTGAACAAAATTCTAGTTCCTTATAATAAGCCGAAAACGCAAACGTTAATGCAATATGAAGAAGAATATTTTTGCCCTTTTTTTCTTAGTTATTTCAATAAGCTGGGCCCAACAAAGGCAATTTGAAATCAAATGGCAAGAAGCCAAAGTTTTAGAAACTGATTATTCTAGAATTGAAATACCATCATTTGATGAAAAGCACTTCAGTTTTGATGATAACAATGGTATAAAATATTTCAATCAATGGGAAACCTCGGTGCCAGTTGATGAAAATTCTGCCCAAATCACTAATATTGTTTATGAAACTATTACGAAAAGCGATTTAAAGCAACTGGACGAATCCTTAATTCCAACCAATCATCAATTATATCTTGGCAATGCCTTTGCTAGAAACCAGCAGTTTGTTTATCTAGAATTATCTCCTATTATTAATGATAGCGGAATTTTTAAAAGAATAAAGAGTTTTTCAATTAATTACAATTCAACCGCGGAAAATCGCAATATTGAATCTTTTAGGAATACAAGTAATACCTCACAATTATCTAATTCGGTTTTAAGAACGGGTAATTGGTTTAAATTTTATGTTACAGACTCTGGCGTTTACAGGCTCAATAAATCATTTTTAAATGCATTAGGTGTAAATACGAATGGTGTAGATCCGAGGACGATAAAAATTTATGGCAACGGTGGCCGAATGTTACCGCTACTTAATTCAGAAGAATATCCTATTGATCTCACTGAAAATGCCATAAAGTTTATAGGTGAGGAAGACGGTAATTTTGACAATGGTGATTTTATTCTCTTTTATGCTGAAGGCGTCAAAGGTTACAGTAATGAAAGTGATACTCATAACAATATTTATACAGACAGGTCTTATTATTATGTAAACATAAGTTCAGGTTTTGGAAAACGTATTCAACCAATGCCTCAGCCGCAAACCGATGCTGATTTGGTAGTGGATACTTTTGACGATTATCAATTTCATGAAAACGACGAGTTTAATTTGGTGAAACTTGGCCGTCGGTGGTTTGGTGATCGATTCGACATAGAAACCGAGAGAAATTTTGAATTCACATTTCCTAACTTAATAAGTTCAGAGCCTGTAACATTGTCAATTAAGGCAGCTGCTGTTTCACCTCAGGTGTCTAATATGAGTGTTACCGCGAATGGACAGCAAGCCACTAATTTAAATTTTTCAGCAGTTGATTTTTCTAGTGCTGTATTAGCAAGTGGGAATTCATTCACGGGGATAATCAATCCTTCTTCTGAAGTTATTAATGTTAATGTAACTTACAACAATAACGGCGTCCCAGCAGCTGTAGGATATTTAGATTATATTTTTATTCGAGCCACCAGAGCTTTGCGTTATGCAGGTGAACAACTTTTTTTTCAAAAAAATAATGTTGCCAATACTGGTGGCGTTGTAGCTTATCAAATTTCAAATGCACAAGCAGTAAATGAAGTTTGGGACATAAGCGACAGATTTAATGTCACCAATGTTTTAAATGAAGATTCTTCTGCAACTTTTGATTTTAAAGCGCAGGCAGGAAGCAGCCGAAAATATGTTGCTTTTTCAAATAATAACGCCCCAGAGCCATTAAGAGACAATAGCGCCGCCGTCGCAAACCAGGATTTAAAAGGCAGTATCTTTTTAAATCAACAAGGTGAATTTGAAGATGTTGATTATTTAATAATCGCACCTCAGTTATTTTTATCACAAGCTCAAAGACTAGCCAACATAAATAACAGGGTATATAATTTAAATGTAAAGGTGGTTTCTCTCGAAAATATTTACTTAGAATTCAGTTCTGGAAACCAAGATATTGCAGGTGTTAGAAATTTTATCAAATATGTTTATGGTAATGCAAGCGCTCAAGATAAGCGTTTAAAATATGTATGCTTATTCGGCGACGGATCTTACGACTATAAAAACCGTATTCAGAATAACACCAATTTTGTACCCTCTTGGTACGCCTTAGAAAGTTTCAGTCTCACAAGTTCTTTTGTGTCTGATGATTTTTATGGAATGATGGACCCAAATGAAGGAACGCTATCAGCCAATAACAGATTGGATTTAGCCGTAGGAAGAATTTTGGCCGATTCACCGCAACGCGCTAGAGATTTGGTTGACAAGATTGATACCTATCACGCCAAAGAATCTTTTGGAAGTTGGCGTAACAATATAATTATGATTTCAGATGATGTTGATGAAGCTTGGGAACGAATTTTACAAGGAACTACCGACGATATTGGTAACAGTATTTCAGCACAAAGTCCTTTTTTCAATGTAGTTAAAATTCACACTGATGCATTTCAGCAAGCGTCATCCTCGGCGGGAGACAGGTATCCAGAAGTTAATGGCGCTATTAAAGATGCTATTGAAGTAGGTGCGATTCTAGTTAATTATTTTGGCCATGGCGGTGAAGATTTTTTGGCTAAAGAGCGAATTTTTGATAAAAATGATGCGCAATCCATTAGTAATGATTGTAAGTTTAATTGTTTTGTAACCATCACCTGTGAGTATACAAAATTTGATGACCCAAATCGACCCACGGCTGGTGAATTTACCTACTGGAACAAAAAGGGCGGTGCCATAAGTTTAGTGACTACAACAAGACAAATATTCGTTAGCGTTGGAGTTTCCTATAATATTGTATTTTCAAATTACATATTCGAAACTATTAATGGGGAATATCCGTCTATTGCCGAAGCATTGCGTCTTACAAAAATTGATCCTTCAGTTGCAGGAATAGCTCAAAAGCGTTTGGTATTTTATATTGGTGATCCAGCGATGAAATTATCTATCGCGAAGCCAGACATAAGGCTTACACATATAAACGATGTGTCAGTTGCCGACAATCCAAGTACTTTGCAAGCACTCGGTTATGTAAAACTTTCAGGACAAGTGACAGATGCTTCAGGAAATTTACTTAATAATTACAGTGGAAAACTTTCCGCAACGGTTTACGATAAACCATTAGAGCGGGAAACACTGGCGAATGATGGCGTGCAATTAGCTGGGCAACTTATTAAATTAAATTTTGAAACCTTAGGTCAAGTTATTTTTAGAGGACAAGCTACGGTAACAAACGGTCAATTTGAATTCGATTTTATAGTTCCAAGAGATATCGGTATTCCGGTGGGTGAAGGAAAGGTAAGTTTTTACGCCACCGATACCAATGTAACTTCCGATAAAACAGGATCAAGCTTCGCTATTAATGTTGGTGGGATTAATGAAAATGCAGCCGAGGATAACATTGGGCCGGTTATAAATCTTTATATGAACGACGAAAATTTTGTAACAGGTGGCATAACTAACGAATCGCCAACCCTATTAGCAAAACTTTACGATGATAATGGTATAAACACTTCCAGCGGTATTGGGCACGACATAGTTGCAGTTTTAGATGGCGATGTGGCCAATCCTTTCATTCTCAACAATTATTATCAAGCCGATGTTGATGATTTTAAAAACGGTACCGTCTCTTATCCATTCAGGGATTTAGAGCCTGGTTTACACACATTAACCCTAAAAGCGTGGGATGTTTATAACAATTCATCAACTGCCGAAATAGAATTCATGGTATTTGACCAAAATGAAGTATTAAAGATTGATAATGTTTTAAATTATCCTAACCCATTTGTTAATTACACCGAATTTTGGTTTAATCACAATAGTTCAACACCTTTAGACGTTTCAGTACAAATATTTACTGTTTCAGGCAAATTGGTTAGAACCCTTAACGGCCAAACCATGGGAGGCACAAAAGCTGTAAGTGCCTTATCTAAGGATATTGTATGGGACGGTAGAGACGACTTTGGTGATAAAATCGGTAAAGGCGTATACGTTTATAGGTTAAAAGTGCGTTCTAACAGTCTCAATAAAGAAGTTGAAAAGATTGAAAAACTTGTAATACTACAATAAAAAATTATATTTGCTATCCATTAAAGCCTTGCTATAGGGTATTATGAACTTAAAATTACTTATGAAGAATTACGCTTTAAACATCATTGCTCTTGCCTCAATAAACCTCTTTTTTGCTCAAAGTTCATTTGAAAATTTTCCGAATCCGAACGATTCGCGTGTCATAACGACTGGTGTGCCATTTATGTTGATAGCGCCTGATGCGCGTGCCGCTGGTATGGGAGATATTGGCGTAGCAACATCTGTAGATGGTTTCTCTCAACAGTGGAATGCTGCGAAATACGCATTTTCAGAAGCCAAATCAGGTATCGGTTTAAGTTACACGCCGTATTTGAGTAGATTAGTAAACGACATTTCAATAGGCTATGTTACTTATTTTAATCGACTTTCGGAAAACAGTGCTATCTCAGGAAGTTTTAAATATTTTAGTTTAGGTGATATCACCTTAACCCAAGGCCCAAACGATCCAGGGTTAAATGTTAAACCAAATGAATTTACGGCAGATATTGCCTACACCTTGAGATTGACAGATCAGTTTGCAATGGGCGTTACTATGCGCTACTTAAGATCGGATTTAAGAATCAATCAAATAGATCCAAATGCCAATGCAGCGAGTACCTTTGGGGTTGACATTTCAGGATACTATCAAAGCGAAGAAGAAGCTTATAACGATTTCAATGGCAGATGGAGAGGTGGTTTCGCAGTTCAGAATTTAGGTCCAAAATTTAGATATGATGATGGTGGTCGCGAAAACTTTCAACCAACCAATTTAAGAGTGGGCTTAGGGTTTGATTTTATTTTTGATGATTATAACAAATTAGGAATCACGTCAGAGTTTAGTAAACTATTAGTGCCAACGCCACCTATTTTTGGTGATAGAATTGAATATATCGATGATAACGGCAATGGTCGATACGATGAAGGTGAAGATACATTTGTAAACGAAGAAAACAATGTAATTCTATCTGGGCAAAGTAACGATGTAAGTTTTATCAGCGGAATTTTTCAATCATTTGGGGATGCTCCAGGCGGATTTAGTGAAGAGTTAAAAGAAATTACTTGGGCGCTTGGCGCAGAATATACCTATCAAGATTCATTCGCTTTACGCGCGGGTTATTTTAATGAAAGCGACGAAAAAGGTGCCAGAAAGTTTTTTGCCTTAGGTGCTGGTTTTAAATACACTACCATCAATATTGATTTATCTTATTTATTCTCGGCCTCACAAGTACAAAGTCCGTTAGAGAATACTTTGAGATTTTCGTTGACCTTCAATTTTGGAGATAAAACCTATACAGAATTTTAGAAGATTTTAAATAATTATAATCAATAACTATTGTCAAAAACAATGGTTTTTCTGGCTTAAAACATTTTCCAAGAAAAACGTGTATCGATTCAAGCGATTATCAATCGAATAAAACCTTTTATCTTTAAACACAAAATTAAATTAAAGAACCACTATTGAAAGAATTACAAATCACCACGAATCTTCAGGTATTTGAAAGTTTGAACGAGCTGCCAAAACCAGTTAGAGAACTAATGCAAGCTGCTTCCGAAGCGAGACAGAAAGCTTACGCACCATATTCAAGTTTTAGTGTAGGTGCAGCAATTCTTTTAGATAATGGCGAAATTATTACTGGAAGCAATCAAGAAAATGCATCCTTTCCATCAGGCTTGTGTGCCGAAAGAACGGCCATTTATTATGCAGGTGCAAAATACCCAAATAGAATAATGAAAACCATGGCCATTATAGCCGGTTCTCAAAATCACAAAACAATCACGCCAATACCGCCATGTGGTGCTTGCCGACAAGCCATTGCCGAATACGAAATAAAGCAAGCGCAACCCATTGAGCTTTACTTTATGGGCGAAGAAGGCGAGATTATTAAATCAAATTCCTTGGCTAATTTGCTGCCATTACTCTTCGATAAAAACGTACTGTAACTACAAAGTTAAAAGCAGAACGAATTTCGTACAATTTTTTAGTAATTAGCGTTTCTTCGTTAGTAACTAAAGTACTATTTTTGTAATTCCTTTAAACAAACGTAAAAGGTTATCAATGCAGAAAATCACAAAAGAAGTTTACCTTAAATGGTACGAGGACATGTTGTTCTGGAGAAAGTTTGAAGACAAACTTGCTGCCGTCTACATTCAACAAAAAGTAAGAGGGTTTTTACACCTTTACAATGGTCAAGAAGCGGTTCTTGCTGGTGCATTGCACGCAATGGACCTCACTAAAGATAAGATGATTACAGCCTACCGTAACCACGTTCAGCCTATTGGTATGGGTGTAGACCCGAGACGTGTTATGGCCGAACTTTACGGCAAAGCAACAGGAACATCCCAAGGACTTGGTGGTTCTATGCATATTTTTTCGAAAGAATTCCGTTTTTATGGAGGTCATGGTATCGTTGGTGGTCAAATACCTTTAGGAGCTGGAATTGCTTTTGGTGATAAATACCACGGCGTAGATGCTGTAACGTTATGTTGTTTTGGCGATGGTGCGGCTAGACAAGGTTCTTTACATGAGACCTTTAATATGGCTATGCTTTGGAAACTTCCTGTAGTTTTTGTTTGCGAAAATAATGGTTACGCTATGGGAACTTCAGTTGAACGAACCGCTAATCATACGGAAATTTGGAAATTAGGTTTGGGTTACGACATGCCGTCAGGCCCAGTAGATGGAATGAATCCTGTAAAAGTAGCTGAAGCATTCGATGAAGCCATTGGTAGAGCAAGACGTGGCGATGGACCAACATTTTTAGAGTTAAAAACATACCGCTATAGAGGTCATTCTATGAGCGATGCGCAACACTACAGAACGAAAGATGAGGTGGCCGAATATAAAAAAATTGATCCTATTACGCAGGTAAAAGATATTATTCTTGAGAAGAAATATGCTACCGAAGATGACATCAAAAAGATAGATAAACGCGTTAAAGATTTGGTGAATGAATGTGAAAAATTTGCCGAAGAATCACCTTATCCTGAATTAAACATCATGTATGATGCCGTTTACGAGCAAGAAGATTACCCATTTTTAAAACACAAAATATAAATTATGGCCGAAATTATAAACATGCCTCGATTAAGTGATACTATGGAAGAAGGTACTGTGGCCACTTGGTTAAAAAAAGTTGGCGACAAGATTGAAGAAGGTGACATCCTAGCAGAAATTGAAACCGACAAAGCAACTATGGAATTCGAGTCGTTTCATCAAGGAACGCTCCTACATATAGGCGTTCAAGAGGGCGAAACAACCAAAGTTGATGAATTATTAGCCATTATTGGCGAGGAAGGTGAAGATGTTTCTAGCTTAATAAATAGTGCCAAGGCATCTAATGATAACGATTCAGACAAAGAAAAAGCCAAGGAACAAAATAAAGAAGCGGAGTCAAAATCTGAGGAAATTAAAACCGAGGAACCAAAAAATAAGGAATCAAAACCCGAATCAGTTGAAATTCCTGAAGGTGTTACCGTAGTTACCATGCCGCGATTGAGTGATACTATGGAAGAAGGGACCGTGGCAACTTGGCTGAAAAAAATTGGCGATGAAGTGAGTGAAGGCGATATCTTAGCCGAAATCGAAACCGATAAAGCCACGATGGAATTTGAATCTTTCCAATCAGGCACACTTTTACATATCGGTTTAAAAGCAGGCGAAACTGCCAAAGTTGACGAACTCTTAGCCATTATAGGTCCAAAAGACACTGACGTTTCTAACATAGCTAAGAATTTTTCCACAACTTCAGCTTCTGATTCTGAGGAAAAAGTTAAGGCGCCAAAACAAGAAACCACAAAACAAGCGGAAGCTCCGAAAGTAGAAACTAAAACTGAGACTAAACAAGAAACGCAATCTAACGATTCTGTTAATGGTAGAATATTTGTTTCACCGCTTGCCAAAAAAATGGCCGATGAAAAAGGTATTCAGTTATCTCAAGTAAAAGGAAGTGGCGACCAAGGAAGAATAGTTAAAAGAGATATAGAAAATTTCACGCCTGCAGCATTGCAAGGCGTTGGTTCTACTGCTAAATTTGTGTCTTCAGGGCAAGAGGATTTTGATGAAAAACCAAATTCTCAAATGCGTAAAGTAATAGCTAAAAGACTTGCCGAATCAAAATTCACGGCACCTCATTATTACTTGAATGTTGAGTTCGATATGGATAATGCTATTGCGTTTAGAGCACAGTATAACTCTTTACCAGATACAAAAATATCATTCAACGATATGGTGGTGAAGGCTTGTGCGTTGGCTCTAAAAAAACATCCACAAGTTAATTCTCAGTGGTTTGCTGATAAAATGAAACTCAACAACCACGTTCACATTGGTGTAGCTGTGGCGGTAGAAGATGGTTTGTTAGTACCTGTGGTGCGGTTTGCTAATGAGCAAAGTTTACCTCAAATAAATGCAGCGGTAAAAGATTTTGCTGGTAGAGCGCGTAATAAAAAGCTTACACCACAAGAAATGGAAGGCAGCACTTTTACCATTTCAAATTTAGGTATGATGGGTATAGAAAGTTTCACTTCAATAATCAACCAACCTAATTCGGCTATCCTGTCTGTAGGTGCGATTATTGAAAAGCCAGTTGTTAAAAATGGCCAAATAGTAGTTGGTAATACGATGAAACTAACCTTAGCTTGTGACCACCGAACAGTTGATGGCGCTACAGGTTCAGAATTTTTAATAACATTAAAAGGATATATCGAAAATCCGTTGACAATGCTGTTGTAAAAGTAGCATTGTTTTAATAAGTTAAATCCCGTTTTGCAACTGCGAAACGGGATTTTTTTTAAATTTACATAAAAAAAAGCGTGAAAAACATAATTATCACAGGTACTAGTCGCGGGATTGGTTTTGAATTGGTAAAACTATTGGCTCAACAAGGACATCAAATACTTGCATTATCTAGAAACTCTAAGCCTGTCGAACAGTTAAATCTAAATAATGTTAGCTACTTTAATTTTGACTTAGCACAGCCTTCTCAGTATGCTGAGATAGAGTCATTCATCAAATCGAATTGGAAAACCGTCGATATTCTTATTAATAACGCAGGAGTATTACTAAACAAGCCATTTGCAGATACTTCTTATTTAGATTTTAAAAGTGTTTACGATACCAATGTTTTTGGTGTGGCAGAAATGATAAAAACGGTGCTACCATTTTCCAAAAGCGATACACATGTGGTTACTATCAGTTCGATGGGTGGTATACAAGGAAGTTCAAAATTCCCGGGATTGGCGGCATACAGTTCGAGTAAAGGCGCTGTTATTACACTTTCCGAATTATTAGCTGAGGAATATAAAGAAAATGGTCCAAGCTTTAATGTATTGGCTTTAGGTGCTGTTCAAACAGAAATGTTAGCGGAGGCTTTCCCTGGATATCAGGCACCTACTTCGGCCGCAGAGATGGCTGCTTATATTGCTGAATTCGCCATTAACGGTCATAAATATTATAACGGCAAGGTTTTACAAGTCTCAAATTCTACACCTTAATTTACTTAAAATAATTTTAATGATGTGAAAACTACTTTTGCAAAAAATATACAAGCGTTAACTGTAGTGGCTATAGTTTTTATGCCAATTCAATCTTTCAAAGCTCAAAATTTTGAAAGGATTGAAGCAACTAGCTCATTAAACTCCTTAAGAGAAAATAATGGTGTTGCCGTTGCTGATTATGATCAGGATGGAGATTTAGATATTTTTGTAGTGGCGAAAGCAAAGGACAACAATAACAATCCAATTACCTTAAGTAAGTTATACCGTAATAATAATGACGGTTCGTTTACCGATGTTACAGAAGCTTCGGGATTAATAAATTTATATTCAGAATTAGAAGATCCAGGAACCTTTTTTGGTTTGGCTGGTTACAAATTTGGCGCTTTTTGGGGAGACTATAATAATGATGGGTTTCCCGATATTTTCTTCACGTACTTAGATAAGGTTCAATTATTTAGAAATCAAGGTAATGGCGTTTTTGTAGAGGTAACAGTGCCAGCTGGTATTGAAAGATTTAATGGTTGCGGTAATACCAATGCTTTATGGTTTGACTATAACAATGATGGTTTTTTAGATTTGTTCATTAGTGATTGGCGTCGTTGTAGTAGTAATACACTCTATAGAAACAACGGAAATGAAACATTTACAAATGTGACAGAAACTGTTGGAATTTCATCTTTTCCGAATCATTACAGTTATACAGCGTTACCTTACGACTTTAACGAAGATGGATTCATGGATATCTTTCTAATGAATGATTTTAGTGCACCTAATCAGTTGTTTATTAATCAAGGTGGAAATTCTTTTACTGAACAAGCTGCAAATTATGGTGTCAATCAGGCCGTAGATGCTATGGGTTTAGCCATTGGAGATTTTAACAATAACGGTAGCTTTGATTTTTATATTTCTGCCATTGACGAAAACATATTGCTTCAAAATAATGGTTCAAATAACTTTACCGATGTAGCTCAGTCCCTGGGAGTAAGAGAAACCGGCTGGTCTTGGGGAACTAAATTTGCTGATTTTGACTTAGACGGTGATGAGGATTTAATTGTAGTTAATGGTTTTGAATTTGGAAGTTTTGGATTTGGGGACGAAAACACTGCTGAAAATAATTTTTATTTTGAAAATAATTTAAGTCAAGGTGCTCAAGGTTTCACAGACGCTTCGGCGACTTCAGGATTTAACGCAGAAACTGTAAGTGTTGAAGTTTTGGACTTTGACTATGATAATGATGGTGATTTAGATGTCTATATTTCCAATGCGGATAGGTCTTCATTTTTTTATGAGAATAAGCTCATAAACTTTAATGAGGAGCACAGTTTTAATTGGTTTAAAATAATTTTAGAAGGTACTATTTCAAATCGTGATGCTATTGGCACAAAAATCAAAGTTACAACCGCAGAAGGTAATTTTATTCGCTATTACAGTGGCGTTGGGTTTTTAGGCCAAAGTCTTAAGCCGGTTCATTTTGGGTTAGATCAATCATCTGAAATTTTAAGTATTGAAATAACTTGGCCTTCTGGGCTTGTTGAAACACATCAAAATTTAACTTCTAACGTCACCATAAAGGCAACAGAAGGTCAAGGGTTTGTAGTATTAGACATTCAACCTAGTCAGAAAATATTTGGTTGTACAGATCCAAATTCATGTAATTACAATTCTAATGCCACTCTAAATGATGGTTCATGTTCATACCTTGAATCCAATCAGATTATTGGCAATATATCTTCGGGTTATTATTCTTTACAAACCTATTCTTATGCAATAGCACCCGATTCCGAAGCTATGTGGGAAGTTATAGGGGGCGAAATAATTGAAGGTCAAGGCTCTGGTACTATTACAGTACTTTGGGAAATTGAATCGGAAGGCACTGTTACGGTTCAAGAACTAAACCAACAGTGCAATGGGTTGCCAGTGCAACTTAATGTTGAATTAAGTATTGATGAACTACCTGAAAACATCTCGATTGCCCGACTATGGAACGAAGCATTACTGGCGTCTATAAGAAGTGATTTTGCACGTCCGAATGTTCATGCAAGAAATTTATTTCATAGCAGTGTTGTGATGTATGATATTTGGGCTGTTTATGATGAGCGGGCTAATCCTTATCTTCTTGGTAATATTATCAATAATTTTAGCAGTAATTTAGAAGAATTTTTACTAATCGAAAGTGTTGAAGAATCAAGAAAAAAAGCGATTAGTTATGCCATGTACCGCTTGTTGTCACATAGATTTAGAAATTCACCTGGAGTCGAAAAATCTCAAGCGCGATATGATTTAATCATGAGTCAACTTGGTTACGAAATCAGTTATACATCAACTAATTATCAGTTTGGAAATGCGGCAGCATTCGGCAATTATGTTGCGCAGGTAATGATAAGCTATGGAAACAATGATAAGTCTAGAGAATCTTCAGGTTATAATAATGCTTTCTACCAACCAATAAATCCACCAATAATTTTAAATGAGTATAACAATGGTGAAGTAGTTGATATAAATAGATGGCAGCCTTTAACTTTTAATACTTTTATTGACCAAAGCGGCAATTTAATTACAGGTTCTACTCCATCATTTTTAGGGCCAGAATGGGGAAGTGTTCACACCTTTGCACTAAATCAAAACGATAAAACGACGTTTCAACGTGACGGAAATACATATTCAGTTTACCTCGACCCTGGTGCACCACCACAATTAAATTTAACGAACAACGACCAAGACAGCGATAATTTTAAATGGAATTTTTCTTTGGTTTCTGCGTGGAGTGCTCATTTAGATCCTGCAGATGATGTAACCATAGATATTTCTCCAAATAGTATTGGAAACATTGATATATCTCAATTTCCAACAGACTTTAGTAATTATGATAATTTTTTCGATTTAATTCAAGGAGGTGATATATCGGCAGGTCACAATATCAATCCAAAAACAAATCAGCCATACCAAACACAAATGGTACCAAGAGGAGATTATACTAGAGTTCTGGCAGAGTTTTGGGCAGATGGTCCAGATTCTGAAACACCTCCAGGACATTGGTTTACAATATTGAATTATGTAAATGATCAGCCAGAATTAGAAAAAAGATTTAATGGTTCAGGTGAGATTTTAGACAATCTAGAATGGGATGTAAAATCTTACTTTATTTTAGGTGGTGCAGTTCATGACGCAGCCATTGCAGCTTGGGGCGTAAAAGGATGGTATGATTATGCAAGACCCATTTCGGCCATTCGATACATGGCGGCTTTAGGCCAAAGCACCAATGCCTCGTTACCAAATTATCATGTTGCTGGCTTACCGCTTATACCCGGTTATATTGAAGCAGTTGAGGTTGGCGATCCACTAGCAGGATTAAATAATGAGAATGTAGGCAAAATCAAAGTTTACGCATGGCGCGGTCATGATTTTATAAGTAATTCCGCAACAGATATAGCTGGTGTTGGATGGATTCTTGGTGAGCGTTGGTGGCCATATCAACGACCGTCTTTTGTTACGCCACCTTTTGCGGGGTATGTTTCTGGGCATTCAACTTTTTCAAGGGCAGCAGCTGAGGTTCTAACTTTAATTACTGGCGACGAATATTTTCCTGGTGGAATGGGCGAGTTTATGGCTAAAAAAGATCAGTTTTTAGTATTTGAAAAAGGACCTTCGGTCGATGTTAAGCTTCAGTGGGCAACCTACCGTGATGCCTCCGATCAAACTAGCTTATCAAGAATATGGGGTGGTATTCATCCACCAGCCGATGATATTCCAGGCAGAATAATGGGAAATATTGTAGGAAATAAAGCATTTAATTTTGCCGTTCCTTACTTTAATTCTCAAGCGTTGAATGTGGATAATCAAGAAATAAAAATGTATCCAAATCCTGTAACTCAAAATATAATAAATATTACAAATACAAATTTGGATGATATATTTGAAATTTATGATATTAACGGTAGAAGTATCAAAATTCGAAATGTAGTATACAACGAATTTACACGCACTTCACAAATCACTTTACCTGAATCGGTGGTTACCGGTCTTTATGTTTTAAAAACCAAAGGTCAATCTAAAGTGCTTATTGTAAAAAATTAAAAATTTAAATGACCAATCAAAATATCGTTTCTGAATTGTATCAATATATTCCCGAAAATTCACATGCTTATATTTCTCAACTTATTAAAAACGATAACTTGGTTATTACTGTTAAAAATGAGCGTAAAACCAGACACGGTGATTATAAGGAATTACCATCTAAAGAACATCAAATCACCGTTAACAACAATCTAAATCAGTACCGTTTTTTAATAACCTTGGTTCATGAAATCGCACATTTTGAAACCTATCAACGCTACAATCGATTTATAAAACCTCACGGTAAAGAATGGAAGCATACCTTTCAAAGATTGATGTTGCCGTTACTAAATCCTGAGGTTTTTCCAATAGATGTATTACCATTATTGGCGAAACATTTCAGAAATCCAAAAGCTTCAAGTGATACAGATGTACAATTATCACAAGCTTTAAGGCGTTATGATGTTGAAAATGATAAAACCTATATTCACGAGGTAAAGGTAGGAATGCGTTTTAAAATTTATAATGGACGAGAGTTTAAACGCGGAAGTAAGCGAACTAAACGATACGAATGTGTTGAAATAAGTTCAGGTAAATTATATTTGTTCAATGCAAACGCAGAGGTTGAAATAATTGATTAAAAGATATTAATAGCAGTTTAATTTGAGAACTTATTAGAATGACGAATTCGATGAATAAAAATTACTATGCAATTTTAATGGCTGGCGGCGTAGGTTCTAGGTTTTGGCCAGTGAGTACAAAATCCTTTCCAAAGCAGTTTCATGACATGCTGGGCACTGGAGACACACTTATTCAAAAGACCTTTAAGCGCTTAACTCAGATAGTTCCAAAAGAAAATATATTTATTCTTACTAATGAACTTTATGAGAAATTAGTGTTGGAACAGTTACCTGAAGTTACAGCGCGTCAGGTGGTGCTTGAGCCGGCAATGCGAAACACTGCGCCTTGTATATTATATGCATCGTTAAAAATTCAAAAAGAAAACCAAGATGCATTGATGATTGTTGCGCCTAGTGATCATTGGATTGAGGATGAAATTGCGTTTTCAAAAAATGTCCGTACGGCCTTCGATTTTTGTGCTAATAATAATACGCTCATGACGCTTGGCATTCAACCAACATTCCCAAATACAGGTTATGGTTATATTGAATTTGATAAGTCTAGCAATAGCAACATTAAACCAGTAAAACAATTTAGAGAAAAACCAGATTATAGCGTGGCGAAAAGCTTTATTGAACAAGGTAACTTTTTATGGAATGCAGGAATTTTTATGTGGAGTGTTAAAAGTGTGATTGAGGCATTTCAAATTAATCAGCCACAATTATACGAGCTTTTTAAATCGGGTATTTCGGATTATAACACAGAAACTGAATCTGATTTCATTGCGGAAAATTACGCGAACGCGGAGAATATTTCCGTTGATTATGCAATCATGGAGCCTTCATCAAATGTTTACGTCATACCGGCTACATTTGACTGGAACGATTTAGGTACCTGGGGCAGTCTTTACGATAAGCTTGAAAAAGATGTTGATAATAATGCCATTGTAAACTCACGGGTTTTATCAACCGATGCCCATAATAACATGATTAAGACCAAAAACAACAAAATTGTGGTGGTTGATGGTATTTCTGATTATATAATTGTTGATGAAAATGATGTTTTACTTATCTTTCCGAAGGAAAAAGAACAAAATATTAAGGAGCTTTTAAAACAGGTTACTGATAAATTTGGCGACAAATACAGTTAATTAATTCAAAAACAGAATGGAAGAAAGTAAATTCAATTTTGAAGGCGATGAAGATTCGAACGCATCTGAGCAAAGTGTAAATTTAAAACAAGAGGCCAAGGGATTTTTAAATAATTTAATTGCATTCGTTAGCAATGTTTTTAATTTTAGAAAAGATACTGATACTGAAGAAACTATTGATGCCATAAAAAGAGATATTCCTTTTAAAGGTGCAACAGCTTGGATTTTAATTTGTTCCATATTTGTTGCTTCGGTTGGGCTAAACGCAAACTCCACAGCGGTTGTAATTGGAGCCATGTTAATTTCGCCACTTATGGGTCCGATTTTAGGAATTGGAATGTCAATCGCCATCAATGATATTTTCACGCTTAGGAAATCACTAATCAATTTTGCGATTATGGTGGTGCTAAGTGTGCTCACTGCCTTTTTGTTTTTCTGGTTATTTCCGCTAAGCGAAGTAACCTCAGAATTATTCGCCAGAACAAGACCAGATATTCGTGATGTACTAATTGCATTTTTCGGTGGATTGGCACTTATAATTGCACGGACTAAAAAAGGGACAATTGCTTCAGTAATTTTTGGTGTAGCTATTGCTACGGCTTTAATGCCACCTTTGTGCACTGCAGGTTTTGGACTGGCAAAGGGTAATTGGCCTTACTTTTTTGGCGCTATGTATTTGTTCTTAATCAATACTATTTTTATTGGCTTAGCAACGTTTCTTGTTTTAAAAATTTTAGGATTTCCTATGTTGCATTACGCCAATTCAAAAAAGCGTAAACGTATTTCAAATTTGGCATCGTTATTAGCGATTGTGGTAATGATACCTGCAGTATGGACCTTTATCTCGGTGTTGAACGAAACTAATTTCACCAGAGATGCAAAAGCCTTTGTAGATACAGAATTAGAAGGTTTGCCACATGCTGATTTTGTAAAAAAAAATGCGGTAGTTGCTTATTTTGAAGATGGTGGCTCTAGAATAGAATTAAACACCTTTGGTTTGGATGAGATTCCAGACGAGGCGATTGCGCTTCTTAGAGAACGACTGAAGTCGTATAAAAACCTTACTGAAACGGAATTAATTGTGAATCAAAACAAATACAAGAATATAGATAATTTAAAATACATGGAGCAACTTCGCTACCGTGATTCAGTAGATTTATTATCGCAAAGCCAAAAAATTAATTTCCTAGAAGATGAATTGCGCAAAAAAGAACGTTATGAACGCAATCAAATTCCGTTAGATAAATTTGCTGAAGAGTTGAGTATCAATTACAATAGTATTGAAAAAGTTGCTTTTTCAAATTTTATTTCAACCGATTTCAAAAAGATTGATACCATTGCTGTGCTTTCGGTAAAATGGAAATCTAATGTATCGTCTGATGATATTTTTATCCAACGCAAAAATTTAGAGCGTTGGTTGAAGGTTAAATATAAATTAGATTCTGTGGTGGTGAAGAGTATGTAAGTTAATTGCGTTCTTCTAGATACATTTGTTTTACTTTTTTGAATAATTCGGAAGAGTAAACAAAGTTTGTCACGGCTTCATTATCAGTTTTAAAAATTGTTTCTTTTGAACCTTCCCATTCCTTAACGCCGTCTTTTAGAAACACAATTTTTTCACCAATCTCAATAACGGAGTTCATATCGTGAGAGTTAATAACTGTGGTTATATTGTATTCGTCTGTAATTTCTTTAATTAAATTATCAATTACTATGGCGGTTTTCGGGTCTAAACCAGAGTTGGGTTCGTCGCAAAATAAGTATTTGGGATTATTTACGATGGCACGTGCGATCGCTACACGTTTTTGCATTCCACCCGAAGCTTCACTAGGCTTTTTATTGTGAGCGTCTGGCAGGTTTACGCGTTTTAATACCGCATCGGCGCGGTCTTGTCGTTCTGAAAGGTTCATTTTTGTAAACATTCGTAACGGAAACATGACGTTTTCTAGAATACTCATAGAATCGAACAATGCACCACCTTGAAAAACCATACCCATTTTAGAGCGGATATCTCGTCGTTCATTTATTGTTAATTCGGAATAAGTTTGGCCATCAAAGCAAATGGTACCTTCTTCAGGTTCAATTAGCCCAAGCAGACATTTAAGAAATACTGTTTTACCCGAGCCAGACTGCCCAATGATCAAATTGGTATAACCGGGCAAAAATTTAGTGCTAATTCCTTTTAATACGTGCAAGTCTCCAAATGACTTGTGTAAATTTTTAACTTCAATCATTAGCCTAACATTATACTGGTTAAAAGGTAATTCGATAAAATAATTACAACACTACACCAAACAAAAGCAGTTGTACTCGCTTTTCCCACTTCTAGAGCGCCACCTCTCATGAAAAATCCATAAAACGACGGAACGGTCGCTAAAACAAATGCGAATACCAAGGTTTTAATAAATGCATAAACGATGTGAAATGGTATAAAATCTAATTGCACACCGTTAATAAAGTCTTCCGATGTGCTGTAACCACCGTAAACACAAGCCACATAACCTCCAAAAATCCCAAGGAACATGGCAATGGCTATAACAAATGGATACAAAAGCATAGCCATAAGTTTCGGAAACACTAAGTAGTTTAAGGCGTTAATGCCCATAACCTCTAAGGCATCTATTTGTTCTGTAACTCTCATAGTACCAATACTCGATGTAATAAAGGAGCCAACCTTTCCCGCAATAATAATCGATATAAATGTTGGCGCAAATTCTAATATCACGGATTGCCTGGTGGCAAAACCAATTAGATTTTTTGGTATTAATGGATTGTTGATGTTTAAAGAGGTTTGAATGGCGACCACACCGCCAACAAAAAACGATATAAAAGCTACAATCCCGAGCGAACCTATAACTAAGTCATCTATGTCTTTAAGAATAAGTGTTTTCATGACAGACCATTTTGTGGGTCGTCTAAACATATCCTTAATCATCAGGAAATAAGCACCAATATTATGCAGGTAGTTCATACATTTAATGTTAGCGCTAAATTAAAAAAACTTAATGGTATTTAACCTTAAATTTAAATTAAGATGTTGCAAATTCAGTATTTTTGAGCTCATGTTAACAATAAAATACTAATGAAATATCACTTTACGTATTTAATGGCCTTGATGCTAATCTTCACAGGCTATTCACAAAACAACAATCAACAAGTATTAGTTGAAAACTCAAAGGTTAAACCAAAATTGGTGGTTGGTATTGTTGTAGATCAAATGCGTTATGATTATCTCACAAGGTTTTACGATAAATATAGTGACGGCGGATTTAAAAGAATGATGAATGATGGATACGACTGCAAAAATAACCATTACAATTTTATACCAACGTTTACAGCACCAGGACATGCTTCAATTTACACAGGTACCACACCAAAATATCACGGCATAATCGGCAATAATTGGTACGACAAAGTAGAAAAGAAATCTGTTTATTGTGTAAACGATGATAGTTTTAACCCTGTTGGAACGGAGGATAAATATAGCTTTGTGTCTCCAAGACGAATGTTGGTTACAACCGTTACGGATCAACTCAAGTTGCATACGCAACAACAATCCAAGGTAATTGGAATTGCGATGAAAGATCGCGGCGCTGTATTACCTGCAGGTCATTCGGCGAATGCTGCATACTGGTTTGTTGGCAAAGACGAAGGTAACTGGGTAAGCAGCGATTATTACATGACCGAGTTACCAAAGTGGGCACAAGATTTCAATACATCGGATGCTGTTGAAAAATACCTTAAAACCTGGAATACTTTATATGATATTAACACCTATACTGAAAGTGGTCCAGATTTAAATAATTTTGAAAAGGGTTTTAAAGGAAAAGAAACAGCAACATTTCCTTACGATTTAAAAAAATTAAGTAAAGACAATGGCAATTTTGATATTTTAAAGGAAACACCATTCGGAAATAGTATCACTACCGATTTTGTACTTGCAGCCATGAAGGGCGAACAATTAGGAAAGGATGATGTTACTGACTTCTTAACCATCAGTTATTCTAGTCCTGATTATATTGGTCATAATTTTGGTGTAGACGCCAAAGAAATTCAAGATACTTATTTAAGATTAGATTTAGATATAGAACGCTTGTTGAATTATTTTGATGCTGAAGTAGGTGTAGGCAATTATACAGTTTTTTTAACTGCCGATCACGCCGCAGTACATGTGCCTGCGTTTTTGGAAAGTTTAAAAATTCCTTCAGGTTATTTTGATAACAAAACTTTTAAAGCTCAATTGGACGCTTTTTTAATAAAGAAATATGCAGCCGCAGATTTAGTTGAAGACATTGGTAATTTTCAAATATTTTTAGATAGAAATCGCATAGCACAACTCAACCTGAATCTGCAAGAAGTTCAGCAAAGCATTGTAGACGAAATTATTGCGTACGATTTTATTGAAAGAGCCTACTCGGCTCATACCATGCATAACACTTCGTTTAATGGTGGAATTGAATCGCTTTTACAAAACGGGTATCACCAAAAACGGTCAGGCGATGTATTGGTGTCTTTTAATGCTGCGGTTATATCTTATTCTAGAAAAGGTACAACACATGGCTCCGGTTATCTATATGATACACATGTGCCATTATTATTTTTTGGGAAAGGCATAAAAACAGGTAGCACATTTCAAAAAACTGATATTATTGACATCGCACCCACCATATCGGCATTGTTGGGGATAAGTTTTCCAAATGCTTCTACTAGAGTTCCGTTAGAATTTGTATTAGATTAAATCCCTAATTTTTTAAAAATTCCCTTCCAGCGCAAGTGTCTAATAAATGCACCTTGTTCTTCATTAACCAAAAAAGGGATATTGTTGCTTTTTGCTAAATTATAACCTTTTAAGTAATCAGATATAATTGAAATTTTTTTCTTTTTGAAAGCAATTTTTATTGCTGATATCCAAGTAATTACAAAACCGTAGCGCATTTTATACATCGCTTCACCTTGAAGTAATTTAGCATTTTGATTGTAAGTGCTTCCAGTAGGGCGTAAATGTTTTACTTTTAAACTAGCATCGGTTTGCACGTTCCAATTGTAGAATTTTGCTAGTAATTCATCTACTGTATCCCAGCCGATGGATGCTTTTAATTTGCCAATGTCTTCAAAACATTGTTTTCGGTAGGTTTTTAAGGCACCGCGAATGTGATCTTTATTGGTGATGTTCTCTAAAATCCATTCGCTATTATTTTCAACATAACAGAATCCGCCAGCGATGCCGAGCCTTTCATCTTGAATAAAATGATGCGCTAGAGTTTTTAAATAGTTTTTAGGAAAAATTAAATCGGCATCAAATTTACATATCAAATCATAATCTTCATCAAGTATTTCAAAGCCTTTATTAAATGCATTTATGACTTTTGACCCTGGTAAATGTTGCTCAGATGATTGATATTGAACGACTTCTATATAAGCAAACCGCCTGGCATATTGTTGGGTAATTTTTAAGGTGTTATCGGTACAATTATCAGCAACAACGACCAATTTTTTTGGTAACAGAGTTTGTTGTGCTAAGGATTCTAATGTTTTACCTATGAAATCTTCTTCATTATGCGCTGGAATAACAATGTAGATGTTCATAGGTTATAATTTACTATTGACAATTCACTTCGAAATTTATGGATTTATTTTGTGGTATATCGTGTAGCATAAACCATATAAAATCTCGGAGTGAATCTCCGGAGAATAGGTCTTATTCCAATGTTTTTTGTAGGATTGGTCCATTTCGTGGAAGCTTCAATTTTCCAACCGGTTTTCTCTAAAAGCCAGTCGAATTGCCAGTCTTCAAATTCGTGATAATGTCTGTCCCACGCATCTGTTTTGCTTCGGTAAGCACTGGCAAACCATAATTTTAGTGGGACACTTGCTACTAATTTATTTGATTTGATTGCTTTTAATACCGTAAACGGCGATAACAGATGTTCAAATATTTCAAAGGCGGTAACAACCTCAGCATCAGAATTTGATATGCCAGATATATCAATATCTAAATCTTCTCCTTTTGTATTCGATACCTTATAACCAATTCGTTTCATTTCCAAAGAGAATGGATTTTCAACCCCTAAATCTAAAATTTTATCCGTTTTAGAAATGTGTTTCTCTAGAAAGTCTAAGGTCATTTGATAGCGTTTTTTAGGATAGTATTTTTGGTACATATTAGTATCTATAAACAAGTGCATTGATGTGCATACCTGCACCAACGCTTGCAAAGATAATAATATCGTTTTTGTTTATTTGATGGTCCTTTAGTTTGTTTTTGATAATTAAATCGAATAGTGTAGGAACAGTCGCTACAGAACTGTTGCCAAGTGTATGAATGCTCATTGGCATAATACCATCAGGGGTTTCAATACCATGCAGCTTAAAAAATCTCTTTATAATGGCTTCATCCATTTTCTCATTGGCTTGATGAATCAAGATTTTCTTCACATCCTGAATATTAATACCACTCTTTTCAAGACAGGCTTTCATGGCATCCGCTACATTTTTTAAAGCAAATTCGTAAATTTTGCGGCCATGCATTTTGATATATTTGGTGTCTGGATCTAATTGTGGATTATTAGAGTTTCCGAAGTACAAATAATATGCTTCATCATAGGTGAAACTTGCTGTTTCATGGGACAAAATTCCACTGTTGTCAGGTGTTTCTTCAATAATAGCAGCACCAGCACCATCTGAATAAATCATGGAATCTCTATCGTGTTTATCGACCACTCTCGAAAGGGTTTCCGTACCAATCACTAAGCAGCGCTTAGCAATACCTGATTTGATGAATGCTTGTGCTTGAATTACACCTTCAATCCAACCTGGACAACCAAATAAAATGTCGTAAGCAACGCATTTGGGATTTTTAATTTGCAGGTTGTGTTTAATTCTAGAAGCCAAACAAGGTAATAAATCACTTTGTATTGTATTGTGTTTTACATCTCCAAAATTGTGGGCAACAATAATGTAATCAATCGTTTCTGGATCAATATTGGCATCTTGAATTGCTTTTTCAGCAGCAAAAAATCCTAAATCGGAAGAGTTAAGATGCGAATCTGCATAGCGCCGTTCAGCTATACCAGTGATGTCTTTAAATTTTTCAACTATTACCTCGTTTGGATAGTTTATAGTTGAGCCATCAGTATTTAAAAATTCATGCTGATGAAAACTGTCGTTGCTCTCAATTTTATTTGGAATATAACTACCTGTTCCCGTTATTTTAATGCCCATTTTAAAAACGTTTATTTTTTGATATTGCTAAACTAATTATTAAAATAAAATGACGATTTATTATTTGCTTGAAATATTATTTTTTGTCAATCTTTTAAAATTGTAATCTAAAGTTAATGAAATCAATTAAAAACCTTCAATTTTTTTTTTATAAATCAATTGAAGGTTTTTGTCAATGTTATCTAATTAAACTTCCATGTAATCTTCGATAGGTGCACAAGTACATATCAAGTTACGGTCGCCATATGCTTCATCCACACGTCTAACTGTTGGCCAGAATTTATTGTCTCTAACAAATGCTAACGGAAAAGCTGCTTTTTCTCTAGAATAGGGAAAATACCATTCATCACTTGTAATCATATCAAGTGTATGTGGTGCGTTTTTTAGCACATTATTAAGTTCGTTTTTATCCAGTGTGTCAATTTCCTCTTTAATGGATATCATAGCATCACAAAAACGATCCATTTCTTCTTTGCTTTCACTTTCTGTTGGTTCTATCATCATTGTTCCCGCAACTGGAAAAGACACGGTAGGAGCATGGAATCCATAATCCATCAATCTTTTTGCGATATCAACCACTTCAATTCCCTGTTCTTTAAAAGGTCTACAATCAATAATCATTTCATGTGCTGCTCTTCCGCGTTCACCGGTGTATAAAGTATTGTAATAACCGTTTAGGCGTTCTTTAATGTAATTAGCATTTAAAATCGCAACTTCTGTTGACTGTTTTAAACCCTTTGAACCGAGCATTTTTATATAGCCATAAGAAATCAAACAAGCCAAAGCCGAACCAAATGGGGCCGCTGAAATTGCAGTAATGGCTTGACTTCCTCCTGTTTCTATTATAGAATTTCCAGGTAAAAAAGGCACTAATTGTTTTGCAACGCAAATAGGCCCAACACCTGGTCCTCCGCCGCCATGAGGAATCGCAAAGGTTTTGTGCAAATTTAAATGGCAAACATCTGCACCAATATTGCCTGGATTGGTAAGACCAACTTGCGCATTCATATTAGCGCCGTCCATATAAACTTGACCGCCGTTATCGTGAATAATTTGGGTGATTTCTTTAATAGCTGATTCGTAGACACCGTGTGTTGATGGATACGTAACCATTAAGGCCGCTAAATTATCTTTGTGTAATTCTGCTTTTTCCCTTACATCTTCTACATCGATGTTACCATTTTCTGACGATTTGGTGACAATTACTTTCATACCTGCCATTACCGCACTCGCTGGATTGGTGCCGTGCGCGGAAGATGGAATAATACAAATGTTACGGTGGGCATCACCTCTTGATAAATGATACGCACGAATCACCATCAATCCTGCGTATTCGCCTTGAGCACCAGAATTTGGTTGTAAGGATGTGCCAGCGAAACCAGTAATTTCATTGAGTTGTTCTTCTAACTTTTTCAATACCAACTGATATCCTTTCGCTTGATTTAATGGCACAAATGGATGGATATTTCCCCATTTAAACATACTTAGGGGTAACATTTCTGCCGCGGCGTTTAACTTCATGGTACATGAACCTAAAGAAATCATGGAGTGATTTAAAGACAAATCTTTTCGTTCGAGACGTTTGATATAACGCATCAACTCTGTTTCTGAATGGTACTGATTAAAAATCGGCAAACTTAAAAAGCCGGATTTTCGCTGTAAAGATTCTGGAATGCTATTGGCTTCCACAATTTTGGTGATCGTTGATGCTGTTGTTCCTTGTGCTTCCGCAAAAATGGATACAATTAGATTGATATCGCTAAGCGAAGTAATCTCATTTATAGATATTGAAATTGTATCTTCAGAAGGATAATAAAAATTAACCTTATTACGCTCAGCAATAGGTTTTATAGCTTTCGCATTTGCTTTTACTAACAAAGTATCGAAATAGGATTGGTTTAGCTGTTCTAATCCTAATTTGGAAATGGCATCTGATAAAGTCGCCGTTAAATTATGAACGTGATTGGCTATAAAGGTCAAACCTTTAGGCCCATGGTATACAGCATACATTCCAGCCATCACGGCCAATAAAACCTGAGCGGTGCAAATGTTTGAAGTTGCCTTATCTCTTTTTATATGTTGTTCACGAGTTTGAAGTGCCATTCGTAGGGCGCGGTTTCCGTTAAGGTCTTTGGTAACACCGATGATTCTACCAGGCAATTCTCTTTTGTACATGTCTTTTGTAGCGAAATAGGCAGCATGTGGACCGCCATAACCCATAGGAATTCCGAATCTTTGGGTTGTTCCAACTACAACATCCGCACCAAATTTTCCCGGTGCTTCAAGTTTTATAAGACTTAAAATATCTGCTGCAACTGCAACTTTAATATTATTGTCGTTTGCTTTGGAAATAAAGGTTTTGATATCGGATATTTGACCGTGTTTTCCTGGATACTGAACAATGGCGCCAAAAAAGTCACTTGTGTGATTAAAATCAGATTCATTTCCTATAACCAACTCAATTCCAATAGGAACAGCGCGTGTTTGCAACAGCGATAGTGTTTGTGGTAAAATTTGATCTGAAACAAAAAATTTGTTGATGTTATTCTTTTTCTGATCGCGATCTCTAACGGCAAAAAGCAAGGTCATTGCTTCAGCTGCAGCTGTACTTTCGTCCAACAAAGAAGCATTCGCAATTTCCATTCCTGTTAAATCTGTCACCATTGTTTGAAAGTTGAGCAAGGCTTCTAATCGACCCTGAGCAATTTCAGCTTGATACGGTGTGTAGGCGGTATACCATCCTGGGTTTTCTAAAATATTTCTTTGAATAACAGCAGGAAGAATACTTGGGTGATACCCTAAACCTATAAATGTTTTATAAACTTTATTTTTTTTTGAAAGCTCGTTCATATGAACTAAATATTCTTGCTCGCTCATGGGCGCTTCCAAATCTAATTCATTTTTAAGCTTGATATTATCAGGTATGGCTTGCTCTATAAGCGCATCCATAGATTTTGCGCCAATATAACGAAGCATTTCCGTTTGATCTTCGGGTCTTGGGCCAATGTGACGTAAGGCGAAATTGTTGGTATTCATAGCTGTTTTGAAAGTTGAATTTTTAATGTGCAAAAATACGGATTTACCGTTGTTTTTTAGTTAAAGAATGCCTAAGTTTTCAACCATTCAAATAGATTATTAACAGTTTGATTATTTTTACCTGATGCAATATTTTAAAGCCTTTTTTGATTTCTATTTAAATGCTAGTTTTCACGTAGCATTGGTTGCACTAAGCTTTCTTTTTATTACTGCTTTTGAATATGATTTGGACTTAACTTTAGAGTTTCAGGGCTTTGTTTTTTTTGCTACAATTGTAGCCTACAATTTTGTTAAATATTACGGCGTTTCCAAAAATCATTTTAAGAAGTTCACCAATAAAATTTTATTAATTAGGATGATTATGCTACTGAGCTTTCTGGGAATAATTTACACCTCGTTCTTCTTAAGTTTAAACACTATTTTACATACCGGTTTTCTCGCGCTAATAACCCTGTTTTACGCAACGCCGTTTGTTCCAAAAAAATGGCATTTATTGTCGGTATCTAACTTAAGAAACGTCGCTGGAATAAAGGTTTATATCATCGCCTTGGTTTGGGCTGGGGTTAGTGTGGTGCTTCCCTTAATTGAAAACGATATCGAACTTGATAGTCAGACGATTTTAACAACTTTACAAAGGTTTATTTTAGTTATTGTTTTAATGCTTCCTTTTGAAATAAGAGATCTTCAATTTGACGATTTAAGACTCGAAACCATTCCGCAAAAAATAGGCATAAAAACCACCAAAGTTTTTGGGTTTACTTTAATAGGAATCATTGCTTTATTAGAATATTTAAAAGGAAATCCGCCAAACATATACATGATTTCATTACTGCTAACACTTTGTTTTACAGCGTTTTTTTTAAGATTCATGAATATAAGTCGCAGTTGGTATTACACGGCTTTTTGGGTAGAATCTGTTCCGATAGTTTGGATGTTGCTATTGCTGCTGCTTTAGTTCTTGTTCAAGCACTTGCTGAAGTAGATCGCGCTCTTTACGCTGAAGGCATTCAACTTTTTGCTGGTTGATAAAAGTAGTTAATAGGGTATTTTTTTTGGCATAACCTTTTGTGAAATGACACCAAGATAGTCTGATTTTTAATTCAACTTTTTCCCACCATGTAGCCTCGCCATATTGCGCTTTGTCGCAAATGTGCATCGCTTCTTCGCACGAAATAAATAAAAATCCTTTCTTCATTTTAATACCAGTGTTTTTCTAAACATTCAGCCATAGCTGTTCTTGCTCTGTGAATCATCACCCAAAAGTTAGACGCTGTAATATTTAATTCATTACAAATAATGTCTGTTTCTATATTCAAAATAGTTTTCATTTTAAAAACTTCAGCATGCTTAGTATTAAGTTTAGATAAGCAATCATGAATGGCTAAACCCAATTCCTCGTTTTCCATGTCATCTTCGGCAGTTTTATCAAAAGGATCCGATACTTTAGTTTCAAGCCATTCGCCTTCGTTTTCGTCATCGCTAAAATTAATTCTAACCTCGGCCTTTCCTTTGTTTGAATTTATTTTGCGGTAGTAATCGATAACTTTTCTTTTCAAAATGGCAGTAAGCCAGGTGCGTTCATTGGCTTCACCTTTAAAGTTTTTCATGGCGACTAAGGCTGCTAGAAATGTTTCTTGCACTAAATCCTTCGCAATTTCTCGATCGTTTACACGTGAAATGGTGTAATTAAACAAGTAATCGGAGTATAACTGAATCCAGTTATTAGGATTTAATTGGTGTTTCATAAATAGCTTTTATGCTTATTCAAAAGTAATAATTTTTGGATTCAATTTATTTAAAAATCCAAATTCTATTGATGTGAAAGCAATCGCCTTATTACAGCAAACCAGCGCGTTTAAGTAAGGCTTCTGGTTTTGGTTCCTGCCCTCTGAATTTTTTATATAGCACCATTGGATCTTCTGTTCCTCCTCTAGAAAGTACGAAAGTTTTGAATTTGTGGGCTATCTCGCTACTAAAAATACCATGTTCTTGAAAATAGGCGAAAGCATCCGCATCTAAAACTTCTGCCCATTTGTAGCTATAATAACCACTTGAATAACCACCTTGAAAAATATGCGAAAAGGAGGTACTCATGCAATTTTCGGCAACATCGGGATATAGATTGGTGTGGTTAAAAGCTTCTAATTCCTGTGCTTTCACATCGTTGATATTTTCAGGATTGTAGCCGTGCCAACTCATATCTAATAAACCAAAACTTATCTGACGGAGTGTTTGCATACCTTGATGAAAGCTTGCTGACGCTTTTATTTTTTTAATATATTCCATAGGGATTACCTCATTGGATTCATAATGTCTTGCAAACAATTCAAGCGCTTCTTTTTCGTAGCACCAATTTTCAAGAATTTGACTTGGCAATTCCACAAAATCCCAGAATACACTTGTTCCAGATAAACTTGGGTAGGTTGTGTTGGCCAACATGCCATGGAGTGCATGACCAAATTCATGAAACAAGGTTGTTACTTCGTTAAAAGTAAGTAAAGAGGGTTTGGTTTTAGTTGCTTTTGTGAAATTACAGACAATAGAAACATGCGGACGCTCGTTGGTTTCGTTTTTGATGAATTGTGGTTTGTAAGAAGTCATCCACGCGCCATTTCTTTTTCCAGGTCTTGGAAAAAAATCGGCATAAAAAATTGCGACAAGTACGTCGTCGTGGTCTTTTACTATGTAGGTTTTAACTTCCTCGTGATAGGTATCTATATTATGAACTTCTTCAAATTTTAATCCGAAGAGTTTATTAGCAATCGAAAACACGCCGTTTATGACGTTTTCTAGTTTGAAATATGGTTTTAACAACTCATCGTCTAGCTGAAAAAGTTTTTGTTTTAGTTTTTCGGCGTAATAGGCAGCGTCCCATTTTTGTAAGGTGTCTATACCATCAAGCTCTTTTGCAAATTGTTCAAGTTCGTCAAACTCTCTTAAGGCAGCTGGTTTTGCCTTATCTAATAATTCGTTTAAAAATGATTGCACACTTTCGGGAGATTTGGCCATGCGTTCTTCCAATACAAAGTGCGCGTGTGATTGGTAGCCCAGCAATTGCGCGCGTTGATACCTGAGATTGGCAATTTTTAAAACGATTTTTTCGTTGTTGTAGTTATTATCTTGAAAGCCTTTTTTACCCGCAGCAATGGCAAGTTCTTTTCTCAATGCACGATTGTCGGCATAGGTCATAAACGGAATATAACTTGGATAATCTAACGTAAATAACCAGCCATTTTTATCTTTACTTTCGGCCATTTGTTGAGCAGCTTCAATGGTGCCTTCTGGTAATCCAGCTAGATCATTTTCATTGGTTATGTGTAATTCATAGTTATTGGTTTCGGCTAAGACATTCTCTCCAAATTTTAATTTGAGCTGGCTCAATTCTTTGTCAATTGCTCTAAGCTGAAGTTTTTGTTCGTCGTTTAGGTTGGCACCATTTCGTGCAAAGCTTTTGTATTTTTTGTCTAAAAGTGTTGCCTGTTCTGTATTTAAATTAAGTTCTTCTTTTTGATTGTAAACGGCTTTGACCTTTTCAAAAAGTGATTCGTTCAGGGTGATGTCATTACTGAATTCGGAAAGAATAGGTGAAACTTCCTGAGCAATCTTTTGAATATCATCATTAGTTTCGGCAGCGTTTAGATTGAAAAATACACTTGTAATTCGGTCTAATTGAGCTCCTGAAAATTCTAATGCTTCAATTGTATTCTGAAACGTTGGTGATTCAGAATTTTCGGTTATTTGATTGATTTCGGATTTTGCTTCCTCAATTGCTTTTATAATGGCAGGTAAAAAATCTTTATTATTTATTTTTGAGAAAGGTGCTGTATTGTAAGGTGTTTTAAATGAATTGATTAAAATTTCCATAATTTTTTTTTGTAAGGGTTTTAACGACAGCTTTGTCTATATTTTCCTACTAGGGAATTGATATTCTGATATTTAACTATTATTTATGATGGGATAACAATAATAAATCTTTATCTTTGCAAAAGATTTTGGGAAGGACATTATTGTACTTCATGAAATGTTGATTAATAGCTTTAAAACCCCGAATTTATTCGGGGTTTTTTAGTTGATACCCTTTGCAGATTCTTCAACTTTTAGTTTTAAATCGGACTTATAGGCTATTATTTTTGCTAATATACTACTATCGGATGCACCTAGAATTTGAGTTGCTAAAATACCTGCATTTTTAGCGCCATTCAAGGCCACGGTTGCAACAGGAACACCGCCAGGCATTTGCAAAATGGATAGAACTGAATCCCATCCATCAATAGAATTACTACTTTTTACTGGCACCCCAATTACTGGTAAGGGTGATAAGGATGCTACCATTCCTGGTAAGTGTGCAGCGCCACCAGCCCCAGCAATTATTACTGAAATGCCTCTTAAATGCGCATTCGTACCATAGTCGAATAACTTTTCGGGTGTACGATGTGCTGAAACTATGTCAACTTCAACCGCAATCCCAAAATGTTTTAAAATATCGATGGCGTCTTGCATCACCGGCAAATCGCTTTTACTTCCCATAATAACGCCTACTTTCTGCATCATATTTTTGTGTTGTGTTAAATTTGATATTTTTTATTCACTGATAACCTCAATGGTTTTTTTGACCTTTTCTGCAATGACTCTTGCTCTGCTTAAATCTGAATTAACGATGGTCACATGTCCCATTTTTCTAAATGGTCTTGTTTCTCTTTTTCCATAAATATGCGGTGTTACGCCATCGAGTGCTAAAATACTTTCGATATTTTTGTAAACCACTTTACCTTTATAATCTTCTGCTCCAACCAAATTGACCATTACCGCCGATTGCTTGCTTTCTGAATTTCCTAAAGGCAAATCTAGAATGGCTCGCAAATGCTGTTCATATTGCGATGTGTAGCTGGCTTCAATACTAAAATGTCCTGAATTATGAGGTCTCGGCGCTACTTCATTGACCAAAATATCTCCGCTTTTGGTTAAAAACATTTCTACTGCTAGCAACCCTACATGGTTAAATGAGGCGGATGTTCTTAAAGCAATTAGTTGCGCTTTTTTAGCGATTTCTGAATTTATTCTTGCCGGACAAAGCACATATTCAACTTGGTTAGCTTCGGGATGAAATTCCATTTCAACAACAGGATAGGTGCTTACTTTTCCCGAAACAGAACGCGCAACAATCACTGCTAATTCGGTTTCAAAGGGGATTAAAGTTTCAGTAATACATGCGTCAGGAGACAAGCCATCTAAATCAGAATATGTTTTTACAATTTTAACCCCATTGCCATCGTAACCAAACTGCGCACTTTTCCATACAAAAGGAAAGCTAAGACTTTCGTTTTCAATGGCGGTAAAAATCTCATCTTTGTAAGCAAATCGCGAGAAATCTGCTGTCGGGATGTTATGATCTACGTAGAATAATTTCTGAGTAGATTTATTCTGAATGATTCTTAAAGTATTCGAACTAGGATAAACCTTTACACCTTCTTTTTCTAGACTTTCAAGGGCATCGACGTTTATATTTTCAATTTCAATGGTTACCACATCGGCACGCTTTCCAAAGTTGTAAACCGTATCATAATCCATTAAATCACCCTGAAAAAATTCGTTACAACTCAACTTGCACGGCGCTTCATTGCTCGGGTCTAAAACCAGGGTATAAATATCGTATTTCCTTGTTTCAGCAAGTAACATTTTGCCTAATTGGCCGCCACCTAAAATGCCTAATTTAAATTGAGATGAAAAATAATTCATGCTTACGTATTTGTTGCAAAAATACAAATCAATTTTTGCTCGTAACACTAAATTTAAAACAATCTATTGTTGGGCTGGTAAAACCTTAAACAAATGATTATCTTTGCTTTTTTAAAATTTGAAAACAGTGATAAAGCTTCACGATTTATACTTTAAACCATTTGTTACATCACAACAGTTAGAGGAAATTGTTGCTAGAATGGCAATTGAAATTGCGGCAGACCTAAAAGATGAGGTTCCGGTTTTTGTGGGAATTTTAAATGGTTCGTTTATGTTTGTAAGTGATTTCGTGAAAAAATATCCGAATCCGTGTGAAGTAACTTTCATAAAATTGGCATCCTATGAAGGATTAAAATCTACCGAAGATATTCAGCGACTGATTGGTTTAACTCAAGATTTAACGGGCCGAACTGTAGTTATTCTTGAAGATATCATCGATACAGGAAGTACCTTACATGAAGTTTACCGAATTTTTAAAAATGAAAACGTCAAACAACTAAAAATTGCTACCTTATTTTTTAAGCCAGACGCCTATAATAAAGACTTTAAATTGCATTATGTAGGTATGAAAATCCCGGATAAATTTATAGTGGGTTACGGATTAGATTATAACGGATTAGGTAGAGATCTACCAGAAGTATATCAACTTAAAACAACACAATACATGACTAATTTAGTGCTATTCGGACCTCCGGGAGCAGGCAAAGGTACTCAAGCTGAATTTTTAAAAGACAAATATAATTTGGTACACATTTCTACAGGCGATGTATTTCGTTTTAATATAAAAAATGAAACGGCGCTTGGCATGCTGGCGAAATCTTACATGGATAAAGGTGAATTAGTACCAGACCAATTAACCATCGATATGTTGAATGCTGAGGTCGAAAAAAATCAGGATGCCAAAGGGTTTATTTTTGATGGTTTTCCAAGAACTAATCAACAAGCCAAAGCATTGGATGCATTAATGGAAAGCAAGGACTCACAAATAAACGCGATGATTGCGCTTGAAGTAAACGATGAAGTTTTAGTGAAAAGATTATTAGATCGCGGTAAAACGAGTGGTAGAGTTGATGATGCCGATGAAAACATAATAAGAAACCGTATCACGGAATATTATAAAAAAACAGCTATTTTGAAGGATTTTTATTCGGAACAAAATAAGTACTTTGGTGTTGACGGTGTTGGAAGTGTTGAGGAAATTACGGAGCGTTTGAGTAAGGTTATAAACGAGTTGAAATAACTTATATTCTAATTAAATGAATTGTTAGTAAATGGATTTTATAACACCGGGGCCAGGACTTATCATTGTTACAATAATCTTTTTTTTATTTTTATTACTACCTTTTTTAGCATTGATAAGTATTGTGAAAAATAAATTTCCAGATAATGATAAACTTGTTTGGGTTCTTATCGTTTTATTGTTGCCAGTTTTAGGTGCTGTTTTATATTTTATTTTAGGTAGAGGTAAACAGTTGAAATCACAGTTGTAATATTTTTATAGTAAGTTTATTCTTTTATATACTGACTATCGTCAAATTAACACATTAAAAAGATTCCCGTTTTTACGGGAAATGAATATGACCGAAGGAAATTTTGTAGATTACGTAAAAATATATGTTACTTCTGGAAACGGAGGCAAAGGTTCAGCGCATTTACACCGTGAAAAATATGTGGAAAAAGGCGGTCCAGATGGTGGTGATGGTGGTCGTGGAGGACATGTGATAGTCAGAGGAAGTTCAAACCTTTGGACGCTTTATCATCTGAAATTCAAAAAACATTTTAAGGCGGACCATGGCGAACATGGCAGTAAATCCAGAAGTTCGGGTGCTGAAGGTAAAGATGTATATATTGATGTGCCTTTAGGAACTGTTATAAAAGATTGTGAAACCGATGAGGTTTTATTTGAAATAACCGAAGATGGTGAAGAAAAAATTATTGTTGAAGGTGGCATGGGTGGTCGCGGTAATTGGCATTTTAAAACGTCCACTAATCAAACACCTCGATATGCGCAACCAGGTACTCCAGGAAGTGAAAGTCGGATTACCATTGAACTAAAAGTGTTGGCCGATGTTGGTTTGGTTGGCTTTCCAAATGCAGGAAAATCTACACTACTTTCCGTAATTACCTCAGCTAAACCAAAAATCGCCGATTACGAATTCACTACCTTAAAACCAAATTTAGGCATTGTTGAATACCGCGATTTTCAATCGTTTGTCATGGCAGACATTCCGGGAATTATCGAAGGCGCTGCTGAAGGTAAAGGTTTGGGTCATTATTTTCTGCGTCATATAGAACGCAATTCTACTTTGTTATTTTTAATTCCAGCTGATGCACCTGATATTTCTGAACAGTACGATATTTTATTAGACGAACTAAAACGTTATAATCCAGAATTACTTGATAAAAGCAAGCTGATCGCCATTTCAAAATGCGATATGTTGGACGATGAATTAAAGGCAGAGTTAAAAATTGAACTTGACAAACAACTGCCTATACCATATTTATTCATCTCGTCGGTGGCAAATCAAGGCATTAAGGAATTAAAAGACAAATTGTGGAACATGTTGAATGAAGAACCAGCATGAAACATTCATTTAGGTTAGTTTAATAAAACAGCCTTCAACTTGCAAGGACGATGTTGATCAAAATAAAATTAGGAACAGATGAAACAAAAAATCAAACTGCTCTTAGACGACACCTATCCAGCTAAGGGTAGTAGAAGCGTTGCTTTTTTTATACAAGGTTTAATTTTATTGTCTTTAGTTGCGTTCTCAATTGAGACATTGCCCGATTTAAGTGAAAATTCAATATATTGGCTACAGGTAATAGAGTTTGTTTGCGTAATTCTTTTTACAATTGAATATGTATTTAGAATCTATGTAGCCGATAAAAAGTTGAAATTTATTTTTAGCTTTTTCGGTATTGTTGATTTACTTGCAATTTTACCGTTTTATTTATCCTTTGTCGTCGATTTAAGATCCTTGCGAACCCTGCGTTTTGTAAGATTGTTTCGCGTCTTTAAATTGGTGAGGTATAACCGGGCTATTAAACACTTCACAAATGCTATTTCAATTGCTAAAGAAGAAATTTTACTGTTTCTTTTTGTAACGGTAATTCTCATTTATTTGGCCGCAGTTGGTATTTATTATTTTGAAAATGCTGCACAACCCAATCATTTTTCTTCTATCTTTTCTAGTCTTTGGTGGGCAATAGTTACCCTTACTACGGTTGGATATGGCGATATTTACCCTATAACAGCTGGAGGTAGAGTATTTACATTTTTTATCTTGTTAATTGGTTTAGGGATTGTAGCCATTCCGACAGGAATTATTTCTTCTGCGTTAACAAAAACAATTGATGAAAAACTTCCCAAATAAATTATTACCTTTATTAAGGTTATATTGAAAGCCTCACTGTCATAAAATTCAAAATTAAAAACCTATGAAAAAGATTGCTGTTTTATTACTATTTGTTTTGTTGATGTCTTGCGGAGCCACTGTAAATTATGATTATGAAAAGTCCACAGATTTTACACAATACAAAACCTACAATTATTTTTCAGACATGCAATCGGGATTGAGCGAACTGGATGAAAAGCGTTTTATTGCTGCTTTAAACGAAGCATTAAAAGATAAGGGATTTGCTTTGGCCGAAACACCAGATTTTTTTATTGACATCCAATCCGAAGTCTATGACACCAATAACCAAAGCAATGTTGGCGTAGGTCTTGGTGGAGGCGGTCGTAATGTTGGTGGCGGTTTAAGTATTGGAATTCCAGTGGGTCAAAGTAGTATGACAAGATTAATTTTAGTTGAATTTATAGATAAAGATCGAATTGGATTATTCTGGCAAGCCAACTCTTCAAGCTCTTATAGACAAAATGCTTCTCCCGAAAAAAGAGAGGCAGACTTTAGAACGTTGGCGTCAAAAATACTGTCGAAATATCCACCAAAGTAAAAACGGCTAGCACTATAAAAGCATTAGCCGTTTAAAAAAAATCATCTATTTGTTATTTTAGCATTGGCTTATATTTGTCTTTGTAGCCAATAAGAACCACAATATTTAAGATTAAAAAAACCGCTGCAGCTGGCATGCCGGCCATATCTAAGGTTGCATGAAATAGTACTGCATTAACGCCAACACTCATTAAAATGATGGCTAACAATGCGCCATACTTATTAAAAATAAGTGCTAATCCAGCCACAATTTCTACAATTGCTACCAAAGTAAGTGTTTTGGTACTCATTAGCGCACCAAAATAAGCACCGGCTGCTTCCGACATTTCGGGCATTGGCATAAAGCTAAAAAACTTGTTTAATCCGAAAATTAGGGCAAAAAGGCCGAGAAAAATTATTACGACCATAAAAGCTTTTGAATTCATAATAGTTTGATTTATTTAGTTAGGTATCTAAAATTAGTGAATTAAATAGTTCAAAAAGCGAGCTCGGGTTTTATTACTAACAAAAGTTTTAACAAATCGGGAAAATGCACACCTTTAAAAAGCGGTTTTTGGGTTAATTAGCTAAAATTATTATCTTAGTCATCATTCTAACCCACCAACACAATGAAGACAAACAACTCAAACAAGAAAATCACAAAAGTATCTGAAGGTGCTTCAGAAAATGTTCAATCACGCACATTTGTTCCAACAGATGAAGCCAAAGGTAAAGCCAATAGATTGCGTTTAATCGCTATTATTTCATGGGTTGTTGCCGTTGCAGCCCAACTCGTTGCTATTTCATTATTATTTAAAGACCCTATAAACATGACATGGCTCATTGTTTTAATTGTGGTTGATTTGATATTTGTGGTCATCGGTTCTATTCTTTGGAAAAAATCAAATCGTTTAGATCCAGCTTCAGAAGAGAATAAGTTTAAATTTTTTATGCAGAATCAACTTGGGCTCGTCGTTGCCATCATTGCATTTTTACCACTTATCATCTTAATTTTTACCAATAAAAATATGGATGGTAAACAAAAGGGAATTGTTGGTGGTATTGCCGTTTTGGCTTTGTTAATAGCAGGAGTTACAGGTATCGATTTTAATCCGCCATCAATAGAACAATACACCGAGCAAACTAATAAAGTAGAATGGCTTAACCAAGGCGCCAATAATGTTTATTGGACTAAGTCGGGAACAGTGTATCATTTATTTATTGATTGTTCCTATATCAATACAGCCAAAACTTCCGAAATATTTGAAGGTACCGTGGCGCAGTCAAGAGAACTTAAAAACATTACTAATCTTTGCAGCCGTTGTGAAAATAAAGCCATAAAAGAGCGCAACTTAGACGAAGCCGAGTATAATACAGATCCAGAACTTACGGATTAACTTTTATTCTTATGCCTTCACTATGACTACTAAATTCTGGCGCATACATACTTTGAATAGTGGTAATACCATTACTCATATTTCCAGAATTATTGACTCTTAAATCGTATTCAAATACATAAATCCCTTTTGGTAAAAAGTCAAAAAAGAAATTGGTTGAAGCATCTTTTGTAGCCTCGTAGTAGCCAAGTCCGTCTTGCCATTTGTATTGTGATAACACATTCACAGGTTCTAAACCTGCCGCACGCATATCTTTCATGTGTATAAACTCCATGTCGCGATCGCTTCTCAATTCAATTCTAACGCGAACTAAATCGCCAACCTTTAGACTGGTGCTGTCGTCGATTTCGGTAATGACTTCGCCTTTATCAGTATTAGATTTTAAAAATAGTTTTTTGTTTAACTTTAAGGGCGTTTCCGCTTTGGTGATTTTATCTAGATCTTCAAAATATTGCCAGTATAAACTTCCCCAGGCGATACCTTCACCTTTTTTGGCTAAAGTGACTTCAGACATTTTTGGTGCAATTTCAGAAGCATTCCATGTGGTTTTAAAATAGCCTGTACCGGCTTCAACTTTAACATGTTCTAGCTTTGAAGGTTCTATTTTTTGAGAACCAACCATAATTTCAACGGCTTCTGTTATACTTAGCCAATCACTTCCTTGCAACAATAAAGCGTAAATGGCTTTAGTTGTGGCCTTGGTAGTTTTCCAACTATTGGTTTGTTTGTGTTTGAGCAACCAAATTTTAAGATTGTCTATAGTGGTTCCATTGTTTTTGCTAATATTATCAATTTCAGAAAAGGCTTCAATTATCAAGGACTGAGTTTCAATAGGTGCTTGATACCAATGCCAAGAGGCTGTATTTTCTTTCCAATACATACCCAATTCGTCACTCACAATGGCGGTTTCTTTTAGAGATTTCAAGATTTTTTGAGCTTGATTTGCGTTGTCATTTCTGTGTGAAATCACGGCCATCAGACCTTTTGCGTATAATGGTCTGTTCAACCAATAGTTGTTTATTTGAGTGAGATAGTAATTTGTGATGCGTTGCACTTCTTGGCTTTTTGCGACCTCCGGAAAGAAACTTCGCATGTACAAGTAATGCAACTGCATAGCACTTAAATGATCTTTTGATAAATCTACTTTTGAGCTGTATTTGGTAAGATTTTTATATTCTTCAACAAATTCAGTATCTAAATAATTGATGGCTTTTGTAATCGTAGCCTCTTCTAAGGAGTTTTCGGTAACGCTTAATTTTTTTAAATGTCCGAATCCAGTTATGACGTGCTGGGTGATGTAGCGGTTGGGTTTTCCACCTTCAAACCATGCCCAAGCGCCGTTAGACATTTGGTTGTTTTGGAGTTGGCGTTGCGCTTTTTGCAATTCGCTATTCATTTTATTTAAATCGAAAAGTAAAGCGATGCGTTTCTTTTGTTCGCTTTCACTTTGCGCATCACGTAACCAAGGTGTTTCTTCAATTAAAATAGATTTTAGCTCTTGATTTTTTTCAAGATTAGAAATCAAGGCGTCCGAATTTCTCCATAGCTCAAAAACTTCTTTAATACGCGGATTGGAATTCGCTATATGACTTGCCAAAGCGTTGGCATAAAAGCGGGAGAAAATCTGTTCGTTACAATCGTAAGGATATTCCATTAAATAGGGTAGTGCCTGTAAGGCGTACCAAGCAGGATTGGATGTAATTTCTAAAGTGAGCTGGTGGTGTTTTAAAGTAGTTGAGGTATTGTTTTTTAGTTTATCAAGCGTAAAGGTTCTAGTTTCGTTACTTCTAACCCACATAGGTAAGGCTTCGGTTACCAACATTCTGTTTGATAATACAGGTAAAGCATTTTGCTCGGCATCGCTAAATTCCCCTGATTTTGCAATAACAGTATATTGCACGGCATCGATATTATCGGGTATGCGCAAACTCCAAGTTATTTCTGTGTTGCCTGACGCTTCCACACTGAATAGCCCACTCTGTCCTTCGGACACCTCACCCAAAGGGAGAGAATTTGTAATACTCTTAATCAAGCTTTGGGTAATATCTTTTCCTGTAACGGCATCCACTAATTGCAGTACCGCTTGACCAGTTAAAGTCTTATCGGTTAAATTGGCAATTTTAGTACTGATATTAATGTCATCACCTTGACGTAAAAATCGTGGTGCGTTGGGGATCACCATCAGTTCTTTTTGCGTAACCGTTTCTAAGGTTTTGGTGCTATTTTTTAAGGTTTTTGTATGCGCTAGTAATTGCAATTTCCAACGCGTTAAGGCTTCAGGGGTTGTAAAACTAAAACTGATATTTCCTTCTGCATCGGTTTGTAAATGCGGAAAGAAAAAGGCGGTTTCTTGTAGATTTTTGCGGATTTTGATGTTTTCAAAGTTTTCGTTTTGAACATCAGCTTCAAAGCTGTTTACATTTTCCGGGATTGAATCATTGTCAACGATTTCGTTACCAGTTACTACTACCTGATCTAGAAAGGTTTCATTATCATCGATTTCTGGAGAAGCAACATCCTGAACTGCCATAATCATAGATTCATTTCCCTTGACTCTGTAATTCATGTTATTTCTATTGATCCCAAAATAAAACCCAAACCAATTAATCTGATCATATTGCTGATGCGGATAAGCTGTACCCACCCTAGGTAGATAAACCATGAACGATTTATTACCGAAACTGCCAATATTATTTCGTTTTGAATAACTGTAATAAACGGGATTTTGTATAGGACGAAATTGCCATTGGTGCATTTTAAATTGATCTAAAGACGCATCGTACATACTAGCCAAAAGCTCGGCACTTACTTTTTCGCCTTCTGGACCTTTTATTTTAAATTGCCAAGTTTCGTCGGTTCCTGGTTGTAATTTATCTCTAAAAACCGAGGTTTCTATCTCTAAGTCTGATTTAGGATATGGTACTGAAATGTTCAAGGTTCCACTTTCAAAACTATTGAAAACCGCATAACTGTAATGAACGGTAAAGCCTCCGACATCGTCGGCGTGTATTGGAATGACGATACTTTTTTTGTGATTATCAAGCGGAATGATATAGGTATTTACAATTTTTTCGTTTTTTTCAACGTCAACAGTCACCGTCAAGTTAGTAGCAGAACCAAAGCTTATTACTGCGACATCTTTTGGTTGATAACTCGATTTATCAAAATTGGCCGAAAACAAAGTTTGATCAGAAACAGTTTTGTCGTCATCGCTGTAAAGTGTCATCTGGGTTTCATCTTTCACCACTTGATTAAATTTATCTTCGCTTTCCAGAAGCACGATATAGGTACCAGATTCCCATTTTTTTAAATTGCCCAGTTTTATTTCTTTAGCGTTTGCAGTATTGAAATCACTTTTGAAAACAAGTTTACCTAGCTTCCAGTTTTTTGGGTTGTGTTCATTATTATAAGCGTCGTGTGGAAATAATTTTTTAAATGTTGTTTCGTCCAACATCGGTAAATCGGGTGCAGTCCATGGTCTTGACCTTAAAACCTGCCCTGATGCATTCAGTTTGTAAATTTTTATGGTACCAGCGGCTGCTACGAATTCACCATTGAGGTTTCTTGTATTTATAGTAATTTGATGATCATTATCGTTTTTGTCTAACTGACTTGCAATTCTGATAGTGGCTGTCATCGCATGGTATCCAACATTCACTGTTGTGGTTGCGCTTCTTGTTTCGCCATTTAGATCGGTAATATCGGCTGTAATTTCGTAGGTAAAAATTGGGTTTCCTTTTTTATCGACGGATTCGTCTGGAATGGCTTTGAATTTAATTTCAAAATTCCCTTCCGCGTCGGTTTTAGTGTCACCATAAGTAATTTCTTGAGACTGACTATATATTGGCATTCTTTTCCAAGAATACCAACGCGGATATTGAACTGTTCTAACTACACGATAAGCTACGCTTGCATTGGTGATATTACTTCCGGCGTAAGCCATGGCATTTCCTTTCAAACTGATGCTATCGTTAATGCGGTAGGATTCAGTAACAGGATTAAATTTGGCTTCAAATTTTGGACGTTTGTATTCTTCAACTGATATATATACGTTATTGAAAAGTTCGATATTGTCGGCCTCAATTTCTATTTCAAATTCACCAGTAAGTCCGCTTTGTGGTAATATGAATTCACCAGAAATAGAACCAAATTCATTTGTTTTGAGCTCAAGCGTTTTAAGGTCTTGTGAGTTGGCATCGTACAATATGACTTCAACTTTTTGGTTGGTTACGATTTCAGATTTCCCGTTATTATTTTTAATAACAATACCCTTAAAATAAACGACTTGTCCTGGTCTGTATATGCTGCGGTCGGTAAATAAAAATGCCTTGTATTCAATCTCATTTTCCTTACTAGAATTCTGTTGATTGATGTATAGACCACCAAAATGTGCCGTTTCGTTATTGAGTTTGGTAGTCACACTTAAATTAAGGTAGCGAGATTTACTTTTTTGAATGGAAACTTCGCCGTTTTGGTCGGTTACGAATGATTTATTAATAAAAGGACCATTGTATTTTTCCTGATATGAAATTTCCAAACTTACGCCCGGTAAAGGTTTGCCGTTATTTCTATTGATGATCTGAAGTGTTTCGGATATGTTGTTGGATTTTGACAGTAATGCCATATCGCTTACTTGAATGGTAGTAAATCCGAAAGTTTCGCTATTATTAGCTTGTTGCGTAAAAAGTATATAATGACCATTGTTTAAGGCAGGCATCACCACTTCGGTACTGTGATTTTGATAATCATTTTTTGTAGGAAGCGTTACCTGCCAAGATTCCGTGGCAGTTAGATTCAATAAAAACTGATATTGTTCTTCTTTTTTATAGATTTTATTAAACAGCTCTAATTGGGCATTGCTGATTTTAAAAATTTTGAAATCAAGATTCTGAATATTAGCATAGCGCAACAACACAAATGACTGTTTTTGAATAGGTAAAAACTGCTCGGCAGTAATTTGTAATTCTGGTTTAAGAATTTGCGTTTTTAAAATCTCAGCCTTTCCAGAAGCGATGCTGTTTGGGAAATCATGGCTAATAGTGGTGCAAATTTCTAAGGCTTTTTTTAGTTGCCATTGCACCTCTGTATTGGTGTCGATGTCGAATTTTTTACCTTGTTTATAGTAGAGTGATGCCATTTCAAAATGGTATAATCCTGAAACATCGGTTTTATACAAATCAGCGGAAGCTTTTAAAGTTGCTTCCAAAAAAGTGTCTTTATTTTCAAAAACGGCATTTTGGTACACGAAATTCAAGCGCTTGATGTCGGCGTCAACCAATGCAAACGGCTCTTTATCTTTTAAATGAAAAGCGATAAGCTGCTGATAAATTTTGATTGCATTGAGCTGAAGTGATAAACTGTCTTTTGTTTGGATATTTAAACTGGAAAATTTCTTAGCTTCAGTAAGTAATTCGGGGTTTTCAATATTAAATTGATACGAAGGCCGGTTAATACTGCTTTCGGAAGTTTCGTAAAATTGTAATGCGTTATAACTTAACAAATCGAATAAGGTTGGTCGGTAACGCTTTGAGAATTCACCTTTCATCAATAACTCGTCATAATTAGCCAATGGCGTTTGTTGTAAAATCGGAGCATGGTCTAAAGAATTTTGATACAGCTTATGAATTTCATTAAATAAGGTTTCTAAATCCCAAGTTCTAAAATCATCCGAATCTTTTTCTGCTGTTGCAGTTCTATTGTAAAACTTCCATCTATTAGATTGAAAATATTGCCAGTACATGGTTGCCATTAAATTCTCTAGCAAGTTTTTTGTGGGTGCTTGGCTCTTGGTTATTTCGGATTTAAAATTTTCAATAATGCTCAGCTGCGCGTCTTCCTCTAGCGTTAAAGCATATTTACTTTCGTAGATCAAGCATTTAACAACTTGCGCTGCGTTATTTTCTTTTTTAGCTAAAGCCGAAATTTTTGAAATCACTTCTAACGCTGATTTAGGTAAGCCTTTGTCTTCGTATTTTGCTACCTCTTGCCATAAAGCGGTGTAGTTTTCAGATTGCCCAAAAGAGAAATTAGCAAAAAGGACTATCGTAAATAGTGTGGCGAAATGTTTCATGGTTTATAATGTTATCTTTTTATGAAATGTCTAAAAATCACATCAGCCTTAAAAGAGAATACTTGATTTACAACTACTTTAATTAGTTTTTTAACAGACACTACATACTAAAAGAATTGAATACAAAGTTATAGTCAAAATGCGTTCCAAAAAATTCAAAATTAACCTACAAGGCACATTTATTGAGTAAAGAGGTGTTTTGGATTCGTAAACGCGATATTATTGTGTTTTAAAGTTAAGGTTTAAAGCCGTAAGTTTACCAAGTTCAAATCGAAAAATTTTATATGATTAAATGGTTTTTTATTATAATGCTGCCCTGCCTTTGTTGGTCGCAAGAATCTACTATTGTTAAAGTTCAGCAGTTGATTTCTAATAAATCGTATAAAAAAGCCGAAATTTTAATTTCGTCCTTTTCAAATAACAATCCGAACAATTTACATGCTTTGGAACTTTATGGCGATTCGGTTGCCCATCAAGAAAACTGGGACGAAGCTATTCAGATTTATAAAAAATTAACCACGCAACAACCCAATAATGCAAACTACCATTACAAATATGGTGGTTCGTTGGCAAAGAAAATTTTATCAGTCAGTAAATTAAAAGCTCTAAATTATGTTGGTGATGCTAAAGACGCATTTCTTAAGGCCGCTGAATTAGATCCAAACCACATAGAAACACGCTGGGCTTTGGTTGAAATGTATTTGCAACTTCCAGGAATTTTGGGTGGGAGTAACAAAAAGGCTTATGGCTATGCCAACGAGTTAGAAAACATCTCTAAAGTTGACGGCTATATGGCAAAGGGTTATTTTTATGAGTACACTAAAGATCCAGAATTAGCCGAGAAATATTACAAAATGTCCGTAGATATTGGCGGTTCGTTAACCTGTTACGATAAATTGAGTAAATTTTACCAACAACAAAAAAATCCAGAAAAGGCCATTGCAACAATTCAAACCAGTTTAGATAAACATCAGCGCAACTCTTTGCACTATCAACTGGGTCGCGTTTGTGCTGAGTATAATTTACATTTGGATAAAGGTGAGGAGTGTCTTAACACTTACATTGAAAAACATACAGCGCGAGATGGTGTGCCGATAGCCTGGGCAAACTTCAGGCTTGCACAAATTCATAAACATAAAAAAGATAAGACGAAGGCATTAAAATATGTGAATTTGGCTCTATCAGAAATGCCTAATAATGAAGTCTTTCAAGAAGAAAAGTTAAGCATTTTACAATTATTTTGATTCTGGCGTTTGCGCGCTTAGGCGCTTACCGCGCTTTCACTACTCGCGCTCGCTTTAGGCGAGGCGCTCAAACATACCGTTCAATCGCTAACGCGGGCTCAGGATTTTCACCTCATTTTCCTCAATAATTACGACAAATGTGTTATCAAAACAAGTATCTTTGATTAACACAATTCAACCCTATGAACGTACATTTTATTGCCATTGGCGGTAGCGCCATGCACAATTTGGCTTTGGCTTTACAACAGAAAGGATATAATATTTCAGGAAGCGACGATGAAATTTTTGAACCCTCAAAATCAAGACTTGCAGCGCGGGGATTATTACCAGAAATGTTTGGTTGGTTTCCAGATAAAATTACTTCTGGCTTAGATGCTGTAGTTTTAGGAATGCACGCCAAAGCCGATAATCCTGAATTGATAAA
>NZ_DAISXK010000015.1:0-60156 GCF_036825875.1 Paucihalobacter sp.
GCAACGGTCTGGTAGTTCAGTTGGTTAGAATGTCGCCCTGTCACGGCGAAGGTCGCGGGTTCGAGTCCCGTCCAGACCGCCAAATTCCTACGCAAGTGGGAACCTCTTAAATAAGAGAAAAAATGTTGTGTTGTTCGTCGTTTGGCGAAAGATCTGTAGTAGGATCATTGAGAAGCTTTTCCGCCTTTGTCGGAGAGCTTTTTTTGTTTAAAGTGAAATATAGAGTGATTCATTTTGCTTACATAATATATAGCTCTTCGCGAGACATTTACTATAAAGGTTATTCATTAAATCCAGGAAGTAGATTGCGAGAACACCATTTGGAAGGCAGTCGCTTCACTAAAAATAAAGGTCCTTGGGAATTGGTTTATGTTGAGAATTTCGAAACTAAGAAAGAAGCTTTAATTCGAGAACGGTTGTTGAAAAAGTATAGCCACTTACAGATATTGGAGCTTCTAAAATCTCCAAAAAATATTTTAAATAAAGGTTAGAATGTCGCCCTGTTATCCCCAAGCGGGCTTGGGGACGGGTTCGAGTCCCGCTGTGACCCCAACTTGTTGGTGGTTCCAGACCGCCAAACTCCCACGATCCCGATAGCGATCGGGAGGGAATCTCTTAAAACAAGAGAAAAAATGTTGTGTTGTCCCGATTTTTCGGGAAGATCTGTAGTAGGATCATTTAGAAGCTTTTCCGCCTTTGTCGGATCACTTTTTTTGTTTAAATCCAATTTTATTTTGAAATTACTTTGAATTTGGAGGTTAATCTTAGCTGTTATTTGAAATATTTCAAAGAAATTTTGCGAAGAGAAATCATATTTTTTATTTATTTTTCTTTACTTGTTAATTAATTAGTTATTATTCAAGCCTTTCAAATTATAAATTCGATTAAAAGTTGCATTTCATCGATGAAATACGCATTTTATCGGATTTATTTTCTATCCTGCTAATTTTGTTGCTTCTTTGACACTCCTTTAAAAGCCCCAAACACACTTTTCTAGGAATTAACAATCCATTTTACTAAAAGGCATTTAATTGCCAAACATCCCTCAGAGTTTTTGTACGAGCTTTGGCAACGCGTTTGTCACATCTCAATTAGTCCATTCCCTTCCCTCAATTGGCCTTTTTAAGGTCGGTATTTTTTGTATTGTAACAGACTAAAATAAATAACCTTAAACCAAAAATTATGAAAACTCTAAAAATCACTTTTTTATTATTAGCCATATTGGTTTTAACCCTATCCGGAACTAGTGCTGATCAAACAACCAATGAAGCTGTAAACGTGAAACAGAATAGCATCGATTTGAATTTATTGGTGCATGCCAAAGAGAAGGCTAAATTAGAATCAAACGGTTAAACTAAGTAGTTCTATATTTCTTTATTAATATTCTCAATTGAAATCTAACCATCTTTATGAATAATAGAGATGGTTTTCTATTCCATAAAAGAAGAGCGAGTTCAAGTTTTTATTTTAACTTTGAGAGCATTTACAATTGAAATAAAATTGAAGTTATTTATTGTTACTAGTGTTATATGCTTTTTCTCTATCTGCAGATTCTTTGCGCAAACTAACTATTCCTCTAGGAGCCTAGATAGTATTTTAAAATTAAATAAAATATTATTAGAAAGTAATCCTTCCTTAGAAACTGCTATAGAATACGCTAATATTTCCTTGAAACTAAGCAAAGATATTAGGCATGACTCTCTTATTGTGGTTTCCTACAGACGCCTAGCTTATTATTATTTAAACAGCAATAATCAAGAATTATTTTTAGAAAATGCTAATAAAGGATTAAAACTTGCAGTCCAAGGTAAGTTCGATTATGACTTAGGTTATTTAAATAGTTATAAGGGCTTTTTGTTTATGTCTAACCAAGTCAATGACAGTGCTTATTACTATTACTCAAATGCTGTTGAAAGATTCGAGAAAAGTAATAATTTAGACCAAGTTGCTAGGAGCCTTATGAATTTATCGAAGATACAACGCCAAGAAAAGGACTTTATAGGCTCCGATGAAAGTGCTATTCGGGCTATAAAAATTATACAACAAAAACCAATATCCGAGGACGTTCTGGACGATTTATGGATTCTTAACAATGGATTAGCATTGAATTCCAGAGGCTTAAAGATTTACCCGAAATCATTGACTTATTTTGACGAAGCAATTGCTATAGCAAATAAAATGAAAGATGGCCTTTATAACAAACTATATGCATTAAATAATAAGGCTTTCACATTAAGGGAATCATCAAATTATAAGGAAGCCCTTGGTATATACAACGAAATTTTAACCACTAAAAATTTATTTGAAGATGACCCTAGTTTTTATGCTCTTATTTTAGAAAGTAAAGCCATTACAAAATTTTTGATTGATGGTGTTCAAAACGATGAAATTGAAACAATGTTTGATAGAGCTTTGGTTATTAGTGATAGCCTTCAAGATGATGTGACAAAGTTAGGAGTAATAGTAAGCAAGGCAAACTATTACGAAGGTATCGAGAACAAAGAAAAAGCTTTGCAGTTTGCCAATGAAACCTATGAATTGGCCAAACGCATCAAGCAAAACGAAATATTTTTAGAATCGCTTAACATTTTATCGCGGCTAAACGAAGGTGAAGAAGGTAAAAAATACTTGAATGAACATATCCGATTATCGGATAGTTTGTTAAATCACGAGCGCAACATTCGCAACAAATTTGCCCGTATCAAGTTTGAAACTGACCAGCTTGAGGCTGAAAATAAACGAATCACAAGAGAACGTATTTGGTTGATTATATTATCAATTGTATTATTACTTGCCGCTGTTTTAGTCTATATAATTATTGCCCAGCGCACAAAAAATAAAGAGCTTAAATTTATTCAAGAGCAACAACGCGCCAACGAAGAAATCTATAACCTAATGCTATCGCAACAAGATAAAATTGACGAAGCAAGAGTCAACGAAAAGAAACGTATTTCACAAGAATTACACGACGGTGTTTTGGGCAGAATGTTCGGGACGCGACTTATTTTAGATAGCTTAAATTTTAATACCGACGCGGACTCTATAAAAACACGAGCGCAGCATATTAAGGATTTAATGAAAATTGAACAAGACATTCGGCAAGTGTCTCACGACCTTAATACCGACTTTATTTCGGGTTCAGGATTTACAGAAATATTATTCGAACTGATTGATAAACAAACCAAGGCCTATAATTTAACTTACGATTTTGAGAGTGACGATTTTATCCATTGGGAAACCGTTTCAAACAAAACCAAAATCAATTTATACCGTATAACCCAAGAATCACTTCAAAATATTTATAAACACGCTAAAGCAAAACACGTGAAAATTGGCATAAAACTAAAAAATGATGTAATTTGCTTAACGATACAAGATGATGGTGTTGGTTTTGACATAGCCAAAAGTAAAAAAGGCATCGGTCATAAAAACATCAATGCGCGCATTGCAGAATTGGGTGGCAATGTTGAATTTGAATCTATAGTTAATAAAGGAACCTCTGTTACCGTAACGGTGCCACTATTAAACTTAAAACATGAGTCAGCAACGAATTAATATTTTAATGGTCGATGACCATCCAATTATTTTGGAAGGCTATCAAAATGTATTGATGGCTACAAAAAAGGACGATTACGAATATTTAATCCACACAGCCAATACATGCGACGCGGCTAATCACTTGCTGCAAAGAAGTGTAAATGACAACCCTTACGATGTATGTTTTTTTGATATTAGTTTACCTGCTTCAGAAGATGGCACCATTAACTCGGGCGAAGACTTGGCTTTAATTACCAGAGATTTGCTTCCAGATTCTAAAATAATCATACTTACAATGTTTAACGAATCTTTTCGGATTCATAACATTATAAAAGCCATCAATCCCGAAGGATTTTTAATCAAAAGCGATTTAACCTCCTACGAATTGGCCGAAGCTTTTCAGCATGTATTAACTTCTCCGCCATACTATAGCAGTACTGTAAGCAACTTTTTAAAACGCAGTGTTACAAGTAAAGTGTATGTGGACGATATCAACCGGCAAATCCTTCATCTGTTATCTCAAGGAATAAAAACCAGAAGTTTTACCGAATACATTGATTTGTCTATGAGTGCTATTGAAAAGCGCAAAAAACAACTCAAATTATTGTTCGGTGTTGAGGATGGCAAGGACGAAACACTACTAAAGGAAGCCAAAGACAAAGGATTTCTATAAAAAAACTGTTAAAATTCAATTTTCTTCAATTTTAAAAACGCTTGAAACCATTACTATTGCTCAATATTACGGTTTTTCCGCATCAAGTTTACGGTTTTTCCGCATCAAAATTTATTTTATAGATTCTATATTTGAAATGTCAACAAGTATTTATATATCCCTCTAAGAATTTGTTGAATTAATAGCAAAGAACATAAACCTAATAGCCACTAGCTGTTAGGTTTTGTGTTTTAAAATAATTCGCCACCGTAGATTATCAAACTTTTGATGAAAAAGCCAAAATAAACAACCGCCACAATAAACTTTAAAAGTGTAGAAGCTAAAAAGCCAAAAAACGATCCAAAGGCTGCTTTCATGGCATTTTTGCCAGTGCTTTTATTGATCAGTTCACCAATGATAGCGCCAATAAATGGCCAAATTACGATACCAAAAATTCCGAAAACTGGAAAGAAAATTGCAACCACCAACCCAAGTGTAGTGCCAATCATACCTGCCTTGCTCCCCCCAAATCGCTTGGTGCCAACTGCTGGAATAATATAATCTAAAACCAATACGGCAATAGCCACTAAAAGAGTGATGATTAAAAAAGTGTTATCTCTCGGAACAATACTTGTAAGATGAAGTAATAACAATCCAATCCAGCTTAATGGCGGACCAGGCAATACTGGCAAAACACTGCCCAATACACCAATAATCATGAGTAATAATCCGAAAATGATAAGAAAGTAATCCAAAGTATAAGATTTAGTTTGTTTGACAGTTGGGTGTTAAAATTATTACATTTTGAACTAAAAATTTAATTTTTACTAAACATTCAGTTAAATCAATCTTTGTAAGTTTTATATGATAAACAATTTTTACAAGAAGACTAAATTTAGTTTCTTTTTAAAAAAATCGTACTTTTCGGCTTCAGTTCAATATTCATGAAGCGTTTAAGTATTCTTTTGGTTTTGATTTTGGCATCTTGTGATTATTTTGAAAAAAATAAGGTCGATGCCCATACCATTATTCAAGAGGAATTAGAAACTATTAACTGGAATGAGGTTGATGTTTATCCAACCTTCGAAAACTGCGAAGAAGCTTCAACTAAATCTGATAAAAAATACTGCTTTGAAAATGCTTTAATTAAACATATCAATCAAAATCTTGCCAATCAGGTTTTGATAGTTTCTGAAAGTATTAAGGACACTATCTTACTTACTTTAAACTGCAGTAATACAGGAGAACTGACCATCAATCACCTAAAAATAAAGGAAACAACCCGACAACAAATTCAAAATATAGATAGTATCATTTTGAGTAGTTTTGATAGTTTACCGAAGTTATATCCCGCCATTAAAAGAAGTCAGCCCGTAGCCACAGAATTCAAACTTCCCATTGTGTTAAAAACAGATTAAGTGGTTATGAAAAATTTAATTGACCTTTACGAATAATTATAAATTAAATCGGTAACCAAGTGTAAAATCTATTGGAAAATTACTTTGATTATCAATTAATAAGGCAAAAAGCTCATTGTATCCCAAAGTTATAAAATGACCTTCGCTGACGCGAATATCGGCTCCAAGACCAAAAATTAAAGGCACATCAAAAGAAGTGGCGCTTTCTTTAACTGTAGCTGGTAGATTGTTTAAATCGGGTACTTGTGCGCTGGTAAAACTGAGTGTTGCAAAAGTGAAATTTCCAAAAACATTTAAGGCTTTAGTTTTGATAAACCGCAATCGATATCCAAGAGAAATTTCGGTGGTTTTGAATTCGAAATCATTGTTTTCAAAGGTGTTTCGTAGTTGAATATAGCCAGAATGTCTTGGAATATCTGAAGTGCCAAAAATTTCTAACTCAGCTCCAATAAGTGTAGTTTTTATGTTTTCCGGATTGTCAACAAAAGGATGATTGGTAATACCACCAAAAATGGCTGTACGCAATTGTATCTTATCGAATGTTGCATTAGAGGTGTAATTACTATCTTTAGTTTTATTATACTTGTCTAAAAAATCACGCAATTCAAACAGTGTTAAACTTAGTTTTTTCATGTCGAAAGTACTGCCTGATGTCAGTTCAGCCAAAACCGCTTTGTATTCTTCTTGGTAGTTGTTATATGTGTCTTTAGTGTTGGTTAATTCAATTATGTTACCATCAGAAGTGCGCACAAAATAGCGGTACTGATTGTTTATTATGTTCCAAAGCAAATCTAACTCGCCCTCAACCTCAGTTTTTAAAACTAAATCTTGACCGTTTACGGTATAGGTTTCTTGCGCTTTTAATTGAATAAACATTAAGAGTACACTAATAATTAAGAAAAAGCGTTTCATTTTCTTTGGGTTTAAGTTGAAGCTAATCTACCAAAAATAAATTAAAAAGTCGTTATTTATTAAAGCTTCTATTTTTCCAATTATAACCTTTAAAAAACGAACTAAACGCTACATAAATATTAAAAAATGGATAGATTAAAAAACTGATTATGAAATATTTTAAAATAGTTTTTTGATTGAAAAAGTCGGCTGTTTTATATAAAATAAGTAAGTCTAGAATTGCCTTTCCAACCCATAAGATAAGAATTGTTTTAACCGAAATCCAACCGATGAGTCCAAACAGCAGTACTAAAACTAAGGCAGTATTGGTAGCGAAAACAACCATTGCTGTAAGAACAGAAAACCAGCTTGTATATGCAGTTGCTTTAGAAGCCCAGCGAATGCGTTGTGCCATAAGCTCACTAACAGTGGCAACTGGATTGGTGTGCACAGTGGCTTTTTCCGATTTTAAATAGTGAATTTTATATTGCTTTGCTATCATAGCCTTTTGCAGTAAAAACACATCGTCACCACTTGCTACATTGTCATTACCGATAAAGCCCTTAAGATTTTCAAATAATGATGTTTTGTAAGCTAAGTTCGCGCCATTGCATAGAAATCCTTGTTTCAAGCCAAAAGATCCAATAGTCGTACCTTGTAAACTCATAAAATCTAAGGCTTGAAATGCTCTAAACCATCCTGGATTGTCATGATAATTCACGGGCCCAACGACAAAATCAGAGTTATTGACCTTAATGAAATTGTTGTAATACTGCAGCCATAATTTTGGCAGCGCACAATCGGCATCGGTGGTGATGATCCATTCAAAATTTGATAACTTAATAGCACTTGAGATGGCATCTTTTTTTGGGGATGCACTTGTGCGCATATTATTTATAATTGTGAAATTTATTAAAGAATTGACAAGTGTCGATTTGATGATTTGTGTGGAGTTATCGTTAGATTCATCATTAACAAAAAAGAGTTCGAATAAATCAACAGGATAGTCCAATGCTTGAATGCTTTGTAACAATTGCGGTAAATTATCGGCTTCATTTCTAAATGGAATGACAATTGAAAATTTCTTTGCTGGAATTTCGGGTTTTAATTGGAAATCCTTTACTTGTTCAAAACCCACAGCTAAAGCAATGATGAGAATAGCGTATAGTAGGAGAACAAAAATAAGAACGGCACTCACAATTCCGAAGGTTTAACCACATTAAAATTCAACACATAAAAACTTCCAAAAACGGCAGGAACCACAACATTTAATAGCCACATAAGTGTTATAACACTCAAAATAATTAACGCATCTACACCAGCAAATTCAAATAAAAACAGCGCAATGCCACCTTTTACCACCACATCAAAAATGAATAACATTGGAATAACAGAAACCAGTAAATACATACTGCTTATTATGATCATTGCGTTATAATAGTTCAGTTCTACAGCAAATAAAAGCAGCAGTAAATAAAATTGAAACGAGAAAATTAAATATCTTAACAACGAAAGTGATAATACGTTTTGAATAAGCTTTCGAGACAGTTGCAAAAAAAATATTTTGATTTCAGCCCAAGAGAATCCCTTTATTATGAAAGGTGTTCTTCTCAATAAGTATCCAACTAAACTTATGGCAACAATTACAAACAACAATAATTGTATAATCTTAAAATAATCGACTGTAATTGGGTGTTGATTTACCAAAAAGAGAAGTCCAGCTACCCCAATAATTACAGTAATCGTCATTTGAGATAAGTTGCCAATCAAATTCAGCATAACGATTTTTGTTCTGAATTCAGACTTAAAATAAATCATTTTAGCACCATAGTCGCCAATGCGGTTCGGTGTAATTAAAGAAGCAGTATGCGAAGCTAAACTTTGCTCCATGGCACGTTTAAAACTTATTGGTTGAATTGTTTTGACAAGGAACTGCCATTTTAAAATTTCAAATAGCCAATTAAGCATACTCAACATGATTAGAAAGAATATATTCCGAGCAGAGAACACATTTTTTTCTATTAGAAGATCAATAAAATCAATCCAATTGAGTTGTTTAGTATCTGATAACTTTTGAAAAATAAAATAAAATGCACCTGCTACGATACTTAATTTTATAAGTACAAAAAAGAATTGTTTAGATTTGTATGGCAGGTTGTTAAGCATCCTTACAAATTAAACTAAATAATATCACATGAAAAGCGCAAACCAATTAATAGTCTTGTTTTTTTTCATTGTTTGTGGTTTAAAAACAAGTTTTGCACAACTTGATACAGAGCGTTGGAAAGGCCAAGTTGCCATAGGATTTAATAACCCAATTGACGATGGCTCTAACGTCGGTTACTTTTCAAAATATGTTAATATACCTTCAGTAAATATCGGTATTCAACACATGTTTAAACGCGATTGGGGGGCGAAATTAGATTTTGGTTTTAACCGCGCTTCCAACGCAGATGGCTCTTTAGAATTTAAGCTAAATTATACGCGGGTAAATGCGCAAATTGTTTATAATGCTACCAATGTATTAGGGTTTCTTCCAGACCGAATAGAATTAGTTGGCCATGTAGGTCCTGGAATTAGTTTAACAAACCCTTTGGCACCTTATAGTAACAATACCTATACCTATCTTAATTTGTTGGCTGGTGGCGAGATTCATTACCGCATATCGCGCGGACTTTCCATTTATACGGATCTATCGTATGCATTTTCATTAGCAGGAAACGATAAATACGATGTTAATGTTGACGGGTTTTCATTTAATGGCGATTTATTATACCTTACCTTTGGAGTGACTTTCGCCATTAGCGGCTGTCAGTATTGTTAACATGTCTAAAGAAAAAATTATTTTAGGAATTGACCCAGGAACCACCATTATGGGTTTTGGACTTATAAAAGTGGTTGGTAAAACCATGAAATTCATGCAGCTTAATGAGTTAGATTTAAAAAAGTATGACGATCATTACCTAAAATTGAAACTAATTTTTGAACGCACCATTGAATTAATTGATACGCATCACCCCGACGAAATCGCTATTGAAGCCCCATTTTTTGGTAAAAATGTACAAAGTATGCTCAAACTCGGTAGAGCGCAAGGAGTAGCCATGGCAGCTGGATTATCCCGCGAGATTCCCATTACCGAATATTCCCCAAAAAAAATAAAAATGTCCATTACTGGTAACGGAAACGCCAGCAAGGAACAAGTGGCTAAAATGTTACAAAGTTTGCTAGACTTAAAAACACTCCCGAAAAATTTAGATGCTACCGATGGTCTGGCGGCAGCTGTTTGTCATTTTTACAATGAAGGTAAAGTTGAAGGTGCAAAAAGCTATACCGGTTGGGCAAGTTTTGTGAAACAAAATGATGATAGAGTTAAAAAATAATGGCTGGCATTTATATTCATATTCCCTTTTGTAAGCAGTCTTGTTACTACTGCGATTTTCACTTTTCAACTTCTTTTAAGAAGAAGGATTTAATGGTTGAAGCCATTATAAATGAGCTGAAAATGCGCAAGGGTGAATTTAAAAACACCATTGTAGAAACTATTTACTTTGGTGGTGGCACGCCAAGCTTATTAAGCTTGGAAGAATTTGACCAAATTATGACTTCGGTTTACAAGTTTTACAAGGTAGCTTCAGCTCCCGAAATCACTTTAGAAGCCAATCCCGACGATTTATCCAAAGAAAAAATAAAGCAACTAGCGGCATCGCCAATAAACAGACTGAGTATCGGAATTCAGTCCTTTTTTGAAGAAGATTTAAAACTGATGAATCGCGCCCACAATGCTGAGGAAGCTAAAGCATGTCTAGACGAAACCTTAAACCATTTCGAAAATATTTCCATCGATTTAATTTACGGAATCCCAGGAATGAGCAATGAGCGCTGGATGCAAAACATAGAAACAGCCCTGCAATTTAACATACCGCATATTTCTAGTTATGCCTTAACGGTAGAGCCCAAAACGGCACTCAGTAAGTTTATAAGTAAAGGAATTATTGAGAATGTAGACGATGCTATGGCGCAAGCCCAATTTCTCATTTTACTTGAAAAGCTGAATGATGCAGATTTCATTCATTACGAACTTTCCAACTTTGGCAAGGCAGGATTTTTCAGCAAAAATAATTCGGCTTATTGGCAAGGCAAAAGCTATCTAGGCATAGGTCCGTCGGCACATTCATTTAATGGCACACAACGTAGTTGGAACATACGCAATAATTCAATTTATATCAATTCCATTCAAAATAACACCTTGCCAAACGAAATTGAAACGCTCACGAAAACCGATGCGTATAACGAATATATTATGACTGGTTTACGCACTATTTGGGGAGTTTCGCTTACAAAAGTTGAGGTGGATTTTGGGAAATCTTATAAAAAATATCTCTTGCAGCAAGCACAAAAACATATTGTTGAACATTTATTGTATCTTGATGATGATAAATTACTAATCACCAAAAACGGGAAATTTTTGAGTGATGGTATCGCAAGTGATTTGTTTATGTTGAATTTAAGTTAATTGGTAAAACCCTCTCAAGTTTCAAGTTTCTATGTCTTTTAACTTTTGAGAGTTTCAGTATTTAATAGAAAATCATAAAGGTCACCAATCTGTTAATTGAAAAAATAATTATATTTATAAACCGTGTATTGATTGAAAACCCTCTCAGGGTTCTAAACCCTGAGAGGGTTCATATTGGTAAAAATCGAAAATTTACTTAAATGGCTTCATTGGAACCTATTGAATTTTGGTACTATTATCATATTTACAACAAAGGAAATAACGGAGACATTATTTTTTTTGAGGATATAAACTACACCTATTTTCTTTCATTATATCTCAAATATATTCACCCAATTGCCGATACATTTTGTTGGTGCTTATTAAAAAACCATTTTCATTTTTTAATTCGCATCAAAGAACTTGATGAAATTCAATTAGATACATTAACGTACTCTAAAAACATCAAGGTGGATAGGGAAAAAGTAAATCCTTCAAAGCAATTCTCTCATTTATTCAATGCTTATAACCAAAGCATTAATAAAACTTACAATAGAACGGGAAGCGTCTTTGAAAAACCATTTCAAAGAAAAATTGTATCATCTCAGAATTATTTTCAAAAATTGATATTTTATATTCACAACAATCCTGTTCATCATAAAATAACGGATAATATTTTAGATTATAATTGGTCATCTTATCATACCATTGTTTCATCTAAGCCTACCTATTTATTAAGAGATGAAGTAATTGAGATGTTTGATGACTTAAGTAACTTTAAATTCTATCATTCAAAAAATCACGCATCCGATGAGATTAAATCTTTAATTTTGGAGTAGACAAAACCCTCTAAGGGTTCCAAACCCTGAGAGGGTTATAACGAAGTAAAAAATGAAAGCAACCATTCAAACTAAATCATCAATTATCAACATCGATCTGTCAAAACCCTTAGACATTTCAATACCCATAACTGGTTCAAATCAAAATGTTAACGCTTGGTATTTGGGTCATCCCAAAATTGAACCCGCTCAAATTGAAGATTGGATAGGTAGTGTAAAGCAAGGTGCTGCCGTTAATTTTAATAACATCTTTTTCAATCCGCATGCGCACGGAACACATACCGAATGTGTTGGACATATCACCGAGAATTTTCATTCAATCAATCAAAATTTAAAACAATTTTTCTTTGATGCGGAGTTAGTAACAATTGCACCAACCTTGCTTAATGACGATTTTGTAATTTCAAAAAAGCAATTACAGTTCGCTTTAGGAAGCAAGAGGCCGGATGCCGTTGTGATTAGAACCATCCCAAATACCGCCGAAAAGTTAAGTCAGCAGTATTCAAACTCCAATCCGCCATATTTTTTAGAAGAATCAGCTAGGTTCTTAAAATCTTTAGGGGTGAAACATTGGTTAACTGATTTACCAAGTGTTGATAAGGAACAGGATGAAGGAGAATTACTTGCGCACAACGCCTTTTGGAATACTCAAGGAAACTTAAGGTTAGATGCTACTATTACAGAACTTATTTTTGTGCCAAACACTATAACAGATGGTTCTTATATGTTAAATTTGCAAATAGCATCTTTTGAAAACGATGCCACACCAAGCAAACCAATTTTATATAAAATCTTATAGTAATGGAAGCTTTTTTGGGACTCATTATAGGTGTTTTAATTTCAGGAACTGTATGGTATTATTTCAAAACCAAAAAAAACGAACAACTCACTAGAAACCAGTCTGTAATACTGTTAGATAAAATAAAAAAGGTTTGTAAATTCATTACAGTTGAAGGTGATTTTACGGAAATATACCATCACGAAGACGTAAAAGAGAAGTTTTTAAAATTGGTCATTAGTAAAAAAAAGGCCTTAGTTGTTATCAAAGCTAAGGCGCACATTGGCTTCGATTTAAGTAAAATAATCATAACAACTAACAGTAAAGCAAAGACAGTAATTTTGTCGCAGTTCCCACAACCCGAAGTTCTTTCAATAGAAACTAATCTCAATTATTACGATATAAAAAACGGTGCCTTTAATAAATTTGATGCTGAAGATATGACGGCACTCACAGCGCAAACTAAAGAACACATCAAAGCTAAAATTCCAGAAAGCGGGTTGTTTAGTGCCGCTCAAAGAGAAGCCTTAGAAGCCATCGCTATCATGCAGCATATTGTAGAAACGATTGGATGGAAATTAGATTATTCCGCGTTGGAATTAGAAGCCGAAGCAACCAAGGTTATAAAATGAATATAGAAGATTATAGAACTTACTGTCTCAACAAAAAAGCCGTTACCGAACACTTTCCATTTGATGAGGATGTGCTCGTGTTTAAGGTTGCAGGTAAAATGTTTGCCCTAGCTTCTTTGTCGCAATGGGAAAAAGGGGAAGCGTATATTAACCTTAAATGTGATCCAGATTATGCTGAAGAATTACGAGCTCAATTTGAAAGCATTAAGCCAGGATACCACATGCATAAAAAGTTATGGAACAGTGTTTACATTCATACTGGCGAACTCTCTGTAAAACTCATATACGAATTTATCGATGATTCGTATGACTTGGTGTTTCAGTCACTGCCTAAAAAAATACGAGAGTCGCTCTAAATTCCATTAAAATTAAAAACAAATTAATATGAATATAAATCCAATGCTTCAAGAAAGAAGCAATAATTGCTGTGAGTTGTGTAAATCTGATCAACCTTTACATTTTTATAAGTTGCCACCATCGCAGCATCAAACCGTTGAAAATTCAGTACTAATTTGTAAAAACTGTTTAAATCAGATTCAAGATGAAATTACTGTAGATTCTAATCATTGGCGTTGTCTAAATGATAGTATGTGGAGTGAACACCGCGCTGTTCAAGTATTATCGTGGCGTATGCTAAACAGATTGAAGTCCGAAGGCTGGCCGCAGGATTTACTCGATATGATGTATTTAGATGAAGATACTTTGGCTTTTGCAAAAGCAGATGGTGATGCTGAAGATGAAGCCTCCAAAATCATCCATAAAGACGCTAATGGTGTAAGCTTAGAAGTAGGTGATTCGGTGGTGTTGATAAAGGATTTAAAAGTAAAAGGCTCCAGTATGATAGCTAAGCAAGGTACCGCTGTTCGGAACATAAAATTAGACCCTGAAAATGCTGAATATATCGAAGGTAAAGTGGATGGGCAACAAATAGTCATTATAACTAAATATGTTAAAAAGCTATAGTGAAAAGTGAAGAAATAAATCGTACGAATCGGTTTTATATTTACTTACTCAGTTAAAAACCAGTGTAATTTATCGATAAAAATAACAATTTAAAACTGTATTTCTATATTTATTTGACGTTGGTCGAATATAATTCAGGTTTCATTATAATAGTTGGATATTTAGTTTATAATCAATAGATTATTAGCGCCAAGTTATTTTTTAAAAACCTATCTTATGGAATTATCAATTACAAACTACAACAACTTTTACAAATTAAAAGGCAGCTTGAATAAAGGCAACTTAGATTTGTTTAATGAAACTTTTCTGCATGTGTTTGAAAAGTTTGAATCCTTGACTGTGAGCATTGACGGGGTTGAGACCATTGACCATTACGGTGTAAAAGCCTTGGTTAATTTACACAACTTATCAATCACCAAAAACAAACGGTTATCTATAGTCGGATTTGGCTGTAAGGAGCTTTACGAACATTTCAAATCAGAAGAAACAGCAGCTTAGTTTAAGCCGTCATATCCGCAACAATTTTCCATTTACCATTGATCTTTTTAAAGATGAGGATAAATACGCCATTGGCATTACCGACCGTGCGTTCAAGGAAAAATTCGCCCATCACCCAGTAACTGTTGTTTTCAATGGGTGATATGTCATTAATTTTAAAGCGAAGTGTGCCGCTTTCGGCTTCGGTAGGATAACATTTTTTATAATTGGTGAGGGTATTTTGCCAACCTTTGGTTAAGCCGTTTCGTCCATAGAATTTTAATGAATCTGATTGTAAGTAACCTTGCATAAATCCTTCAAAATCGCTTTTGTTCCAGGCGTTTTCTTGGGTTTTTAGAACCTGTAGGATTTGGGTTTTGGCATCATTAGCAAGAGATGATTGACAGTTTAAATTTAGATTAAATACAATTGAAAACAGAAAAATTAGCCAATAGGTACTTGTTTTCCTAATAGAAGTGATGTTTTTTACTTTAAATTTATGTCATAAATAATAAACATTTATACAATTCTCTGAATTTCTTATCTTTGTTCTTAAATATATGGCGCCCAAAATGAACAAACTATTTATTTCATCCCTTTTCAGTCTATTGTTTTGTGTTGTTATACAAGCACAAAATGTACAGGATCTTATTAATCAGGTTGATTTGAGTAATCTGGAATTAACTGTTAGTGAGCTTTCTGGCGAACAGACAACTACTGTTAATGGTAATACAGTCACCATTACAACACGGGTTCAAAATAACAACGATTTAGCAGCCGATTATATTAAGGAACGCTTGATGCAGCTGGATAATTTCACTATCGAGGACCAAGCTTTTAATAGCGTTGGTAGAAATATTATTGCCACCCAAATAGGGCAAACCAATCCAAATGATATTTATATTATTTGTGCACATTACGACTCTGTCACTACATTTTGTGCCGATGATAATGCCACTGGTGTGGCTGCGGTAATGGAAATTGCTCGAATTCTATCCACCCAATGTATGGACAACACCATTGTGTATGCACTTTGGGATGAGGAAGAAATTGGACTGCGAGGATCAGAATTTTATGCCGATTTGGCCGCCACAAATGGCGATAATATTTTAGGTGTACTTAACATGGATATGATTGGTTACGACGGCGATGAACCTGGAACACCAGGTGATAACGAATGGGATATTGATGTTAGAAATATAGCAGGTTCTATTGCTATGAAGGATGATATTGTGACTATTTTTAATACTTATACTTTTGATTTGAAACCGCCAATCATCGTCAATCCAGGAACTACTTTTAGTGATCATTCCAGATTTTGGGATGTCGGTTATTCGGCTGTTTTGGTGGGCGAGTCTTGGGAAACAAATGATCAAACGCCTTTTTATCACACCTCAAATGATCGATTATCAACTTTAGATTTGCCTTATTTTCATGAACTGACCAAGCTAGTTATGGCTTACACTGCTACTAAAGGTAGTTTATTGGAAATTGATAATACGATTAATACTACCGAAACTTCCATTAGTTCGAATCAAACGGGTGCACTTTATCAGTGGATTGATTGTAATACCAATTTACCGATTGAAAACGAAACCAATCAAACATTTTTACCTTCCGCGAATGGAACGTATCGCGTTGAGGTTACTAAGGCTTCATGCACAGAATTAAGTGATTGTTTTGTGTTTGCAACGTTAGGATTAGAAACGTTTAATAAAGATGAAGTTACAATTTACCCAAATCCAAGCGCATCTAACATAACAATAAATTTAGCCTCTAATCAACTTTTTAAGGCTGAAATAAAGTCTGTTTCTGGCAAAATAGTTTTATCTAAAAACAGCCTAAAAAGCAGCGTAACCTTAGATATAAGTAGATGGTCTTCTGGGGTGTATTTTGTAACTGTTTCAACCGATAAAAAGACTGGTACTTATAAAATTGTTAAAGAGTAATTACTGATTTAGTTCTGTGAAGTATTTGTAAAACCATGGAATTGTTTCGATACCTTTCAAATAATTCCAAATACCAAAATGCTCATTAGGCGAATGTATAGCATCGCTATCTAATCCAAATCCCATTAAAATCGTTTTGCTTTTTAACTCTTGTTCAAACAGTGAAACAATTGGAATACTGCCGCCACTGCGCTGTGGAATTGGGGTTTTCCCGAAGGTTTGCTCGTAAGCTTTTGATGCGGCTTGGTAAGCAATATTGTCAATTGGCGTTACATAACCTTGTCCGCCGTGATGTGGTTTTACGTTTACCGTTACGCCTTTCGGTGCGATGCTTTCAAAATGAGTTTTGAATAATTCAGTGATGTCTTCCCAATCTTGATGTGGTACCAATCGCATGGAAATTTTAGCATAAGCTTTGCTAGGAATCACTGTTTTGGCGCCTTCACCAGTATAGCCGCCCCAAATACCATTAACATCTAAGGTCGGTCTTATGGAATTGCGTTCGTTGGTGGTATAGCCTTCTTCGCCGTATACCGCTTTAATGTTTAATGCTTTTTTGTAATTCTCAAGACGGAAGGGTGCTTTCGCCATTTCGGCGCGTTCTTCTTTCGATAGTTCTTCAACCTTATCATAAAAACCTGGAATGGTAATATGATTATGGTCGTCGTGAAGTGAGGCAATCATTTTAGCCAATATATTTATAGGATTGGCTACGGCGCCTCCATATAGACCCGAATGCAGGTCTCGATTTGGTCCGGTTACTTCAACCTCAACATAACTTAGTCCGCGTAAACCAGTGGTGATGGAAGGCACATCATTGGCAATCATTCCCGTGTCTGAAATAAGAATCACATCATTGGCTAATTTCTCGCGGTTGTTTTTCACGAAGGTTGCAAGGTTGACACTTCCCACTTCTTCTTCACCTTCAATCATAAATTTTACATTGCAAGGCAATTGATTGGTGCTAGTCATAAATTGCATGGCTTTAACATGCATATACATTTGTCCTTTATCATCGCAGGCACCACGGGCAAAAATGGCACCATTAGGGTGCAACTCGGTTGTTTTGATCACTGGTTCAAACGGCGGTGAGTGCCATAAATTTATAGGATCGGGCGGTTGGACATCGTAATGACCATAAACTAAAATCGTTGGCAGTTTGGGATCAATTATTTTTTCGGCATACACAATGGGATAACCATCGGTGGGATGTATTTCTACAAGGTCACAACCTGCTTCTTGTAATCTGAGTTTAACAACTTCAGCTGTATTTAGCACATCGTTTTTATAGGCAGAATCGGCACTTATTGAAGGAATTTTAAGCAGTTCAATAAGTTCGTTTATAAAGGTTTCTTTGTGGTTGTTGATAAAGTTTTTAATAGAATGCATATTTGAATTTTAAGTCTTTCAAAAATACAAAAAGCCTAACACTTTTATTGATTTTAACTGTTTGTAAATTCAAACTATTGTTTATATTTGCATCCCAATTATTGGGAACCCTTTGCGGGCGTGGTGGAATTGGTAGACACGCTAGACTTAGGATCTAGTGCCGCGAGGTGTGGGAGTTCGAGTCTCCCCGCCCGTACTTGAGTTAAAAGACGTTACTTAAAAAAGTAGCGTTTTTTTGTTTAAATGAATTAAAGCGGGGAGACGAGAAGTTTATACTGATCGCAGTCGAAGTAAGTCTCCCCGCCCGTACTAAATTAAAGAGACGTTACTCATATAGGGTAGCGTTTTTTTTAGTTGTACCGCAGAGTTTCGAATAGGTTTCGCAGCGTTGCGCAGAGTCTTTTATACATTTTGTTGAAGAATAAAATCAGTGTAAATCGGTATAATCCGTGTCAATATGTCTCCGCGAAACTCTGTGCTTCTCAGGGCAACTCCGCGGTATAGCCCAAGCACATAATCTAATTCAATTTTCGGACAATAAATTCAAAGTCGCAGTTAGTAAACCTTCGCCAGTTACTGTTAGTTGAATATCACCTGCAACTTCCGTAGACTGAACCAAAACCACCAATTTTCCACTAAACAATTTCATAGTTGCCAAATGAAACATTTCTAAAGAAGTAGCATCACCGTTACATGCAGCTCTAAAAGTACCGTTGCCAGTAATTTCAAAATTGAGTTGGTTGGTTGCTGTAGGACAAGGAATACCATTTTCATCCACCACAGAAACTGTTACAAATGCTAAATCTTCGCCATTGGCTTTTATAATATTTACATCAGGCTCTAAAACAATTGTATGTGGTTCTCCGGCCGTTTTAATCACTTTTCCTGCTGCTGGATTACCTCCGTCGTCAAGGGCTACAACTTTTAAGGTTCCAGGTTCGTATTTCACATCCATCCACATTAATCGGTAGCGTTCTTGTGGGGTGCCATTCTTATTTTTGGTTTGAATACCTAAACTTTTGCCATTCAGAAATAATTCGGCACTGTTGTAATTGGTGTACACAAATACGGGTGTAATTTCACCTTCTCGACCTTCCCAATTCCAGTGTGGTAAGATATGAAGGGTTGGTTCTTTTGTATTCCAACGGCTTCGGTATAGGTAATAGCGATCTTTGGGTAAACCGGCCAAATCGGCAATACCAAAATAGGAGCTTCTGGATGGCCAAAATTCATCATAGGGGGTTGGTTCGCCCAAGTAATCAAAACCTGTCCAAACAAATTCACCAATAACCCATGGTTTGTCGTCTTGCAGTATAAAATCGTCTTCGGGGAGATTAGACCAGCTGCAATATTCTAAATCATAGGATGATGATTGTAAATCTTCATATTGTTTCATGCTGGCTTTTTCCACAGGAAATTTATAAATACCACGCGAACTTACAGTAGAAGCAGTTTCTGAACCTAAAATCATGTCCTGTGGAAAACGCTCGTAAGCTTCTTCATATAAATGCACCCGATAATTTAAACCAGGAATATCGGTGATGGCTCCAAAACCCGATTCCATAATGGCTTTCACCTGATCCATCCCCACGGTAACGGGTCTGCTTGGGTCTTCTCTATGAAAAATATCTTGTAACCATTTGGCACGTTTGACGCCTTCTGTTCCCCATTGGTCGGGTACTTCGTTGCCAGAGCTCCACATTACGATAGATGGATGGTTTCTTGTGGCGTGCACTAAATTAACTATGTCTTTTTCGGCGTAATCATCAAAATATAAATTGTAACCGTTTTTTACTTTGGGGATTTTCCATTCGTCAAAACTTTCAGCTAATAACATAAAACCCATTTCGTCGCAAAGCGCCAATTGTTCCAATGAAGGCATGTTGTGAGAACTTCTAATGGCATTAACGCCCAAGTCTTTCAAGATGGTGAGTTGCCTTCTCAATGCTGAAATATTGATTGCCGCGCCTAAGGGACCCAAATCATGGTGTAAACAAACACCTTTAAATTTGGTGACTTCGCCATTAAGGCTGAAACCAGTATTTCTATCGTAATTGATAGATCGAATTCCAAATTTAGTTCGAATTTCATCTTTTAAGTTGTTACCAGAATACAACCTTGTGACGGCGGTGTATAAATAGGGAGTATCTGGACTCCACAACTTTGGATTTGGTACCTCAAGATTTTGGTCAAATTCATTATTAAATGGAGTAGTAGTTTCGTGTTGAACAATTTCTGACCCTTCAGCATCAAAGATCGTGGTGATAAGTTTTGGATTGTTAGCGATAACCTTTGTTTTGATATTGACTTTAGCGAGTTCTTGGGTAATGATGGGTGTGGTGATAAAAGTTCCCCAATGCTCGATACTTTCTTTATTTTTTACAATCACTTTCACGTTTCGGTATAAACCTGCACCTGGATACCACCTAGATGACTGTTCGTGATTGTTGAGTTTTACGACTATGGAATTGTTTTCAGCTTTAACAACATTGCTAATATCAAAATAAAAATAGGCATAACCGTATTTCCATTCGCCAACTTTTTCGCCGTTTATAAAAACTTCAGGTTCGCTCATGGCGCCATCAAACTGAATAAGCACTTGTTTAGTATTGTCGAAATTTGGGAGTGAAAAGGTATTTCGATACCAAGCTTCGCCAATATATGGTAAGGCGCCGGTCCTTCCAGTTTTTTCTGTGGCAACGGCTTCAAAATTTTGAATGATGGCTACTTCTTGTTTATCGATGTCCTTATCAAAGGGGCCATAAATAGCCCAATCGTGCGGGACAGTTACTGATTCCCATTGAGAGTCGTTAAATGACGGATTTACCGCTTCGGGATGTGTTCCTTTTTGGAATTGCCACCCCTGTTTAAGGGTGATAATGTCTCTGGTTTGTTGTTCAACAGCTTCGGCACAACCAAACAGAACTATTAAAATTAGTAGGATGATTGCGGTAAAAGTGAATTTCATATTAATCATTCAAATGGGTATTGTAAAATTGCATACCCAAGGTTGGTGAATTATTGTGATTGAATAAAGTGGCATTATCCCAATGAGATCCTTGTCCCCATGGGGTAGAACAGCTGGTAGACACCCAAGCCGGTTCCCAGTAAATCAGGCCTTCACCACCCGAGTTTTTGATGACAGTTACCAATTGATTGAGGTAATCTAACTGACCCTGTTCTGTGGCGGGATAGCCAACAACGAGGGTGTTTGATCCTAAAATATTGTTAGCCTGGTCAATATCTTCAAGAGTAAATGGATAAGCTGTTTCAACAACCATCAATTTTTTATTGTAAGTATTTTTTAAGGTTGAAAAGGCGCTTCCAACATTGTCTAAGGTGTAGCTAGACCAAACGGGGTAATACGATAAACCAATCCAATCAAAATCGGTTACGCCATTTTGTGTAGCCTGTTCAAACCACCACAATCCGTTTTCTGGACCAGCAATATGCAGCATTACTTCGATAGGTTTATTGCGTTCGGCAGCAAGGTCTCTTACCGCTTCAATACCTTTATTGATAAGCTGAGAATTGCGCTGCCAATTAATGGGCCATTGTAATTGCCCGTCCTGAAGTATCATAGGATTAATTTCGTTACCAACTTGCACAATATCTGGTAGTAAATTAAGATTGGCTAAATCTTTTAAAGTATTAAAGGTATATGTGTAGAGTAGGTTGCCTAAAATTTCGGTGTTGTTGATATGTTCTAACCACGCAGCAGGAATTTGTTGGGCTCCAGGATCTGCCCAAGTATCGGAATAGTGAAAATCTAACATGACTTTTAAGTTGAGAGATTTAGCCCTAGAAATAGTTTTCTTTACATCGTCAAAATTAGAATAATTTGTCAAATCCGGATTGTGCCACAATCGCACTCTAACAATATTAGCGCCAGCTTCTTTGAAAATGACAAAGGGATCTTTAATTTGATTGGTCTGGTCTTTAAAAATTGCACCGCAATCTTCCATTTCATTCACATAAGATAAATCTGCACCTCTGTAAAAGGAAATGATTGCATTATCATCATTTGGTGCGTTGATAATGTTTTCATTATTCTCAGATGTACATGAGGTATTTAAAAAAGTAAATGTTGCGAGCAAAAGACCTAGTGTCAATTGCTTTAAAAATTCTCGAATATTCATTTTAATAAGTTCTTAATTACTAAAACATGAAATTATTACAATTTCTGTTGCGAAGTTAATAATTTTTTTTCATCTATCCATACCAGTACCTACTAGTTTTTATTATATTTGTTGCATGACATTTGTAACCGTATACGACGATATAGATACACCTAAGTATAAGCAAATTGTGCAATCTATAGAAAATGCAATCGCTTTAAAACAGTTAAAGAAGGGCGATAAGTTGCCTTCTATTAATGATATACGAAATGAATTCGGTCTTTCCAGAGATACCATATTAATGGCCTTTAACGAGCTGAAAATGCGCGGCATTGTTCATTCTGTTGCAGGCAAAGGTTACTTTTTAAAAAGCGAAGATCTTGGGGTTTCACAGAAAGTATTCTTGCTCTTTGATGAATTAAATGCTTTTAAAGAAGATTTGTACAATTCATTTTTAAAGGAAATGAAGGACGATGTGCAGGTTGATATATTTTTTCATCATTTCAATTATGATTTGTTTACCAAATTGATTTATGACAATATCGGACAGTATAATTACTATGTAATAATGCCGGCAAATTTTAAAAATACGGCAGAAGTATTAGAAAAATTACCTCACGAAAAAGTTTATATCCTAGATCAAACTAACGACGAGCTAAAACAGTATCCAGGCGTTTTTCAAAACTTTGAAAAGGATATTTTAAAAAGTTTAAAACAAGCGTTAGTGCATATAAATAAATATGAAAAATTAATTCTATTATTTCCAAACCAAAAGCAGCCAGAAGGCATGCTTAAGGGTTTTCAGCAATTTAAAAAGGAGCTTCATATTTCCCATGATGTCATTTCCACGCTCGATAATAGAAATCCGAAAAAAGGAGAAGTTTATTTAGTTCTGGATGATCAACATCTCATAATACTTATAAAAAAAATTAAGGCAGCAAAATTAAAAACAGGCGGCGATGTTGGTATTATTTCCTATAATGACACCTTACTTAAAGAAGTTGTAGAAGATGGAATCACCACCATTTCAACCGATTTTAAAATCATGGGAAAGAGATTGGCAACTATGATTAAGCATTCTGAAAAATTACAAATAGAGAATCCTAATTATCTTATAATGAGAAATTCACTTTAAAATATTTTGAAAACAAATCAAAACATATCTGTAGAACTGAGAAAGCCACAATCGCTGATTTTAGATCACCAGTCCTCAAATTCGCGACTTGAGTTATCGTTAGAAAATGGGGCTAGTATTGAAAATTTTTACATGAATGGCCTTCATATTATCGCAGCTCTTGAAACCATTCCTTACGGTGAATCGTATGCGTCGGCACTTTTATTTCCCTTTGTTAATCGTATCAGCGATGGCACTTATAACTTTCAGAATGAAAAATTTCAACTAGATTGTAACCATGCTGCGGAAGGACATGCGATTCATGGTTTGGTTTATAACAAAAGGTTTGAAATTGTAGATGAACACATCAGCGATAAGGAATCCATTATAAGCTTGCAATACAACCAAGAAAATGGTCAAACGGGATTCCCTTTTAAATACAACTTTCAAGTCACATACAAGCTCGGGCATAACACCCTTGGTATTGAATTTCAAGTGAAAAACACAGATGGTCAACCTTTTCCGTTTTCCATTGGTTGGCACCCTTATTTTAAAACATCAGATATTTCTAAAACGACACTTGTTTTTTTAGCCAAAGAGCAGTTTACTAATAATTGCCGAAATATTCCTGTGCAATCCGATGGTTTATCTGGAAAGAGATATTTGAATTTCAATGCGCCAAAGGACGATTGTTACGGATTAAATGATAAAAAAGTGGAATTCTGTACGCCAGAGTACAAAATGACAATCATTAACAGTAACGGGAGTAACTATCTTCAAATTTATACGCCGCCGCAAACCAATCTTGTTGCTATAGAACCAATGACAGCGGCACCAGATTGCTTTAATAACAAGTATGGACTAAAAGTTTTAGCACCGCATCAAATTTTTAAAGAAAAATTTCAATTAATTTTCGAACAACCAACTAATCATAAAGCTTAAATTCTATGCAAATCTTATCGTTTATAGCATTCACGGCACTTGTTGCAATAGTGTCGTACTACAAAACAAGAAATACGCCAAATACCAACTCCGATGGTTATTTTTTAGGCGGTAGAAGCTTAACGGCTGGCGTAATTGCAGGCTCACTTTTGTTGACCAACTTATCTACAGAACAAATTGTCGGATTGAATGGCTCAGCTTACACTAGCGGAATTTCAGTGATGGCGTGGGAAACCTTGGCCGCAATTGCCATGATTTTAACGGCTATATTTTTACTCCCAAGATATTTAAAAAGTGGACTAACAACCATACCACAGTTTTTATCCAACCGATTTGATGTTACTACCAAAACTCTCACATCGGCTTTATTTTTAACAGGTTACGCTGTGGTTTTGCTGCCTATCGTACTGTATTCTGGTTCTTTAGCAATAAGTGGAATGTTTAATGTTCCTGAATTACTAGGAGTAACGCAGCCACAATCGATTTGGATTTGTGTTTGGGGCATTGGTATCGCAGGTATATTTTATGCGGTTTTTGGAGGATTAAAAGCTGTAGCGATTTCCGATTCAATCAATGCCATTGGCTTACTAATTGGCGGATTGCTAATTCCTATTTTTGGACTCATTTTGGTTGGTGACGGTAGCTTGTTGGATGGTATTAGTGTATTAATGAATGAGAACCCTGAAAAATTTAAATCGATGGGTTCTAAAACCGATCCAGTTCCATTTCACACTTTATTTACAGGCATGATGCTAGTGAATTTATTTTACTGGGGAACAAATCAGCAAATTATACAAAGAGCATTAGCAGCCAAAAACTTACAAGAAGGGCAAAAAGGATTGCTGTTGGCTGGGTTTATTAAAATTTTAGGCCCAATTATCGTAGTATTACCTGGTATTATTGCTTATCATTATTTTGAAGGTCAGCTTGAAAATGCCGATAGCGCCTATCCTATGTTGGTAAATGCTGTATTACCTAAAGCTTTTGTCGGCTTTTTTGCAGCGGTGTTATTCGGGGCAATTTTAAGTTCGTTTAATGGTGCCTTAAATAGCTCTGTTACCTTATTTGGATTAGATATTTACAAACAGCATTTTAATAAGGATGCTAGCGAACGCTTGGTAGTAAGACGAGGCAAAATGTTTGGTATTTTACTGGCTGTTTTCGCAATGTTTATTGCACCTTTTATCGCCAACGCTGGAAGTTTGTTCGCTTATTTGCAAGAGGTAAATGGTATTTATAGTATTCCAATATTAACAATAATTGTGGTAGGATTTGCCACAAAAAGAGTACCGGCTATTGCTGCAAAAGTCGGTTTGTTGTCAGGTTGTTTGTTGTATGTAATTAGCCAGTTTGTACTGCAACCATACATGGTAAATTCTGCAATGAAAAAGGCAGAACTTAACGGGATTACCGATGCTGTTGGACTGGCCTTAGCAAAGGCAGACGCTTACCCGCATTACCTGGATGTTATGGCCATCTTATTTGTACTGAATATCGTTATTATGCTAGTTATTGGTAAATTCTACCCAAGAAAAGAAGCCTTCGTTCAAGAATATACCAAACAAGTTGATATCACACCTTGGAAGCATGTCTATTTGGTAGGTGGAATTATCACCCTGTTGGTTGTTTCTATTTATATTTATTTCGCGTAGCTATGAGCAAGAAAATCGTCAAAAAAGTATATAAAAAATTTAAAAGTTCTTTTGAAGGAGAGCCACTTATGGTTTTTGCACCCGGTAGAATTAATCTTATTGGAGAACATACTGATTATAACGATGGATTTGCCTTTCCTGCAGCTATCAATAAAGGTATCGCTGTTGCTGTTGCCAAATCAAACACCAGTAGTACAAAAATAGTGGCATTAGATAAAAAAGAGACTTACCAGTTCAATTTATCTGAAGTCAAACAATTGGAAAACGGTGGATGGCGAAACTATATACTTGGAGTAGTTGGTGAAATTCAAAAGTCTAGTATCGTTTTAGGAAATTTTAATATGGTTTTTTCAGGAAATATTCCTGGTGGTGCGGGAATGTCTTCTTCCGCAGCTCTAGAAAATAGTGTTGCTTTTGCTCTAAATGAATTGTTTGATTTGCAACTTTCTAAAAAACAAATGATTCTGATTTCGCAAAAGGCCGAACACAATTATGCGGGTGTTAAATGCGGAATCATGGACCAATACGCTAGTATGTTCGGTGAAAAAGGCAGCGCTTTGTTATTGGATTGTCGTACTGTTACATCCAAACCTTTCAAAGTAGATTTTAAAGACTACAAACTTATATTAATCAATACGAATGTAAAACACGACCTCTCCGAAAGTGCGTACAACAATAGAAGAGCGGCTTGCGAAAGGGTTTCTGAGATGCTTAATATTTCAGCTTTGAGAGACGCTTCAAAGGAAAGTTTGCAAGCCATCAAGGGTGACATATCTGAAGATGATTATCAAAAAGCCTTATATGTAATTCAAGAAAACAACAGGGTTTTGTCGTTTATAGAAGCTGCTGAAAAAGATGATATTTTGAGTTTAGGTAAACTTTTGTTTCAATCGCATGAAGGTTTGCGATCCCAGTATAAAGTTAGCTGCGATGAGTTGGATTTTCTGGTTGATTATGCCAAAGAATATGACGGCGTCATCGGTGCTCGTATGATGGGCGGTGGATTTGGAGGCTGCACAATTAACTTGGTTCATAAATCAGTGTTAGAAGAATTTGAACAGAAAGTATCCAAGAAATACAGAAAAAAATTCAAGAAAGATTGTTCCATTTATAAAGTAAAACTATCACAAGGAACACATTTAGTTTCATTGTAAAATAAATATATCATGACTACCGATTTACAAGATTATTCACATAGACGCTATAATATTTTAACAGGCGAATGGGTTTTGGTGTCGCCTCATCGTACAAAACGACCTTGGCAAGGCAAGCAAGAAAATGTCTCAACGCAAGAACTTCCAACGCACGATCCTTCTTGTTATTTATGCCCAGGAAATAAACGTATTAACGGTGAACAAAATCCAAATTACGAAGATATATTTGTATTTACCAATGATTTTGCTGCCTTACAAGCCGATTCCAAGTCGTTTAAAATTAATGACGGACTCCTAAGAGCTGAAAGCGAATCTGGAATTTGCAAGGTGGTTTGTTTTAGTCCAGACCATTCTAAAAGCTTACCAGATATGGAAGTTACTGATATATTAAAAGTGGTGAAACTTTGGCAACACGAGTATAAAACTTTAGGCGCACAAGATGGAATCAATCATGTTCAGATATTTGAAAATAAGGGTGAAATCATGGGCTGTAGTAATCCGCATCCTCATGGGCAAATCTGGAGCCAGTCTACCATACCAAATGAAGTGGCTAAAAAAGATTTACATCAAAAGCAATATTTTGAACAGCATAACAGCAGTTTGCTAGAAGATTATTTAAATCAAGAATTAAAGCTTCAAGAGCGGATTATTTTTGAAAATGAATATTTCGCGGTAGTCATTCCCTTTTGGGCTGTGTGGCCTTATGAGGCTATGATTGCACCTAAAAAGCAATTAATAAACATTTTAGAATTATCGGAACCCGCTAGTTTGTGCTTTGCTGAGGCCATATCCAAGTTAACCAAAGCCTACGATAAATTATTTAATAGCTCATTTCCGTATTCAGCGGGAATCCATCAAGCACCAACCAACGACGAACCAAACACGCATTGGCATTGGCACATGAGCTTTTATCCACCACTATTGAGAAGTGCTACGGTTAAGAAATTTATGGTGGGTTACGAAATGTTTGCTACACCGCAAAGAGATATTACAGCCGAAAGCGCTGCTAAAATGTTACAAAGCTTAACCTCTTAAATCGATTATTATGTTGCTGAATGTCAAATCATTTATATTTTTTATAGGCCTTTTATTATTGATGTTGGATGGATATTCGCAAACAAATCATCAAACGGGAGAGGTGTTTGTGGATGACAAGGGAGTGATGCGTTGGCAGCACAATCAGCAAGAAATCACTGGTTTTGGGGTGAATTATTCAGTGCCATTTGCACATGCCTACCGCTCGGCAAGGCGGCTCGGAATCAATCCAAAAGAGGCCATCGATAATGATGTGTATCATTTTAGCCGTTTGGGTTTTGACTTATACCGGTTGCATGTTTGGGATACGCAAATCAGCGATGTTGAAGGCAATTTAATAGAAAACGAGTATTTAGACACATTCGATTATTTACTTCAAAAATTAACCGAAAACAATATTAATTATGTCATCACACCCATCGCTTTTTGGGGTGATGGATGGCCTGAACCCAACAGCGAAACACCTGGATTTTCGCACCAATATGGTAAAGATGAATGTTTAACTAATCCTGATGCTATCAAGGCTCAGCAAAATTATTTGACTCAATTTTTAAACCATGTCAATCCTTATAAAGGTGTGGCTTATAAAAACGATCCTAATGTAATTGCCTTTGAAATCAGCAACGAACCACATCACACTAGTAATGCCAAGGATGTCGCCAAATTTGTCGCTGGCATGGTCAAAGCCATCAAGCGCACCAAAACCAACAAACCCATTTTTTATAATATGAGTCATGGCGTTCATTTTGCGGACGATTATTTTAAAGGTGGTGTTCAGGGTGGCACTTTTCAATGGTATCCCACAGGTTTGGGTTATCAAAGGGAAATTCCGGGAAATTTGTTGCCCAACGTCAATGATTACAACATCACTTTTGAGGAAAGTTTTAAAAAGAACAATGGCGCAAAATTGGTTTACGAGTTTGATGCTGCCGATGTCCATAAATCCTATATTTATCCAGCCATGGCCAGAAGTTTTAGAACGGCAGGCATTCAAATTGCAACTCATTTTGCATACGACCCGACGTTTTTGGCCTATGCCAATACCGAATATAACACGCATTATATGAATTTGGTTTACACACCTCAAAAGGCATTGAGTTTGAAGATTTGCGCTGAGGTGTTTAGAAGCATTCCGATGTATTCAGAATTTGGGACCTATCCTGAAAACACATCGTTTGGGGATTTCAAAGTTGATTACGATGCTGATTTGGCCATTTATAATTCCGAAGAAAAATTCTTCTATACCAACACGAATACTCAACATCCAAAAGATGAAAATAAGTTAAAAGAAATTGCTGGCTATGGCAATTCAGAATTAATCACTTATCAGGGTACTGGGGCCTATTTTTTAGATAAATTAGAGGATGGTCTTTGGCGCTTAGAATTACTTCCGGATGCGATTGTGGTTGACAATCCGTTTGGCAGAAATAGTTTGAATAAAACTGTGGGTGTGGTAAACTGGGAAACCCATGCCATGCGTGTTAACCTAAAAGATTTAGGCAGCAACTTTTCTATTCAAGCCATTAATGAAAGCAATGATTTTAAAAAAAATTCCGAAAATACATTATTCAAAATTAGACCGGGGACGTATATGCTTTCAAATGGTTCAAGTACGTTCAATTGGAATGCCAACGATAGCTTTAAAACTCATCAACTTAATAGTTTTTTTGCGCCAGAAACCACGGTCGAGAAAGCTTGGCTCAAGCACGAACCTATAAAAACTATCACCGAGAATTCTATGGTTGACATAGTGTTGCAATACGTTGCGCCAACAGCACCCAAAAGCATTAAATTATCTGGATTTTCAGGTGGGAAAAGGGTGCAATTCGAAATGAGTTTAACTTCGGCCTATCAGTATAAAGCAACCATTCCAGCCAATGTTTTAAAAGAAGGTTTTTTTGAATATAATATTATCGTTGAAAATGAAGGTGGTAGATTTGTAACCTATCCTTCAGGCACAGAAGGACAACCAACCGATTGGGACTTTTACGAACGTAAAACCTATACTTCAGCCATTGTAAAGGCAGCGAAACCAATATATTTGTTTAATGCCATAGAAGATGCTTTATTGTTGGTCGCACCTTGGCGCAAACCTTTTGAATTGTTACCAACGGAACATCCAAATGAAGCCATTTATGAAATCAACATTGATAAACTTTGGATAGAAGATACTGAAAATTTGAACGCACAACCCATTTACGACTATAGCTTTAAGCATTTTGTTATAGATAAAATTAAAGGTATTGATAATCTTTCTAGTAGAAACCGTCTTATCGTAAAAGGGAAATCTTTAAACAACAAACCACTTAAATTACAAGTTGCATTGGTGATGAAAGATGGTTCGGCATTTGGTGAAGTGTTAGAGATGACTCCTGAAACAGGAGATTACAGTATTGATTTATCAGAATTAAAACCAGTTAAAACGGTTACGCTACCAAGACCTTATCCAACCTTTTTGCCTTTTTATTTTGAGCACAACAACCAATCCAGCTTTAATATTGAACATATTGAAAGCGTTCAATTTTCTATTGGTCCTGAAATTAAGCCGCATCAATTAAAAGAGCAGCATGGTGTTGGCATTGTGCATTTGAGATTGGAATAAAAAATGCCTCTCAAATCGAGTGGCTTTTTTCCTATAACAATTGTATATTAGAGTTTGATTAGTTTGCTGGTTGAAAACTGTAGCTTGGATATTGTTATTTAAGGCATTTACAACATAAATTCCTGTATTTAAAATTGAAATATCAAAAATTTCTTCCGCATTGAAGTCATCTTCAAATTGTTTTATGTGTTTTCCGCTTATATCAATTCTAAGCGCTGGGGTGTAGCACTTATTTATTTGTGCTATAATCTTGTTTAGAATAATTCTAAAAAGATCAAGGGTGGCTTTATCTATGGAGTATCTATGCATTATCCATACTCTATCCATACACTATCCATGCCTTTGACCCGTCCTAAAAGACACTTTGATGTGTGAAAGGGTATAATTTGAGACGTCCTAAATAAGGTTAATACCCAAGATCATTAAAATAAAAAGCTCCCCGAACCCGAGGAGCTTTTGATTGCCTAATTCATTTAAATTAGAGCTTGACTAACTTGCTGGTCGAAGATTGACCGCTATTATTTGAGGCATTTACTAAATATAGACCTTGGTTTAAATCTGAAATATCAAACTGAGTTGTTGCTGTAAAATCTCCAGTAAATGATTTTACTGCTTTGCCAGTAATATCAATCACCATTACTTTATTAGTGTTAGTATTTAAACTAAACTCAGTATTAGCTGGATTGGGATAAATGTTTAGTTGCGCTAATGCATTTACGCTATCAACACTTAAGGTTTCTGGCGGCGCATTTCCTAAGATTCTAAATTCACCAGCTTGTAATGTGATATTAGCGGTTGATCCGTCAATAGTTGTGCTATTGGTTTCGTCCATTAAGTCGTACCAAGTACCACCGTAAGGAAAATCGGTTGATACGCTGGCGCTGTTTACACCAAAGTTGGCATAGACAATAACATTACGCAGTTGATCATTTGGGATACTAGTATCAAAGATGAAGATTTTCGGGGTAAATCCACCTGAGTTAATAGTATAATCGCCTTCAAACACTGGTTCGTTTATTTTTAAATCGTTCATACGTGCCCAATCGCTGTAAATCTGACTTCTTAAGGCATCGCTTGTCCAGTTGTTTACCCATTGTGGTTGTGGTTTGGTGTCTAATTTGCAGTCACCACCGCCACCTGGTTCATTTACTGTACCATTGTTGCAGGTGAAAATGGATTGTTCCATACCTAATTCGCCAAAGTGCCAGATCATTTTTGGTCCTGGGATTGTTAAAGTTACCGCACCGAGAGCTGACATTCTTGACAGTGCAACATTTAGGTTTTTTACATCGTGACTTGAGTTTGTAGAATTACCGAATTGCAAATTTTTGTACATCAATCGCTCTTCATCGTGACTTTCGGCATATGCAATTAGACGTTTGTCATTAAAACCTCTACTAAGGTGACCAGCACGATCAAAGTTTTTATTACCATTTTGACCCATGGTAAGCTCATTATACTGATCGGTCATTTTACCCCAAAGCATAATGCCTTTTCCTTCGTTTATGCGGTAATTTGCCCATTGCTGCTCTTCGTTATCAGAGCCAAGGTGTTCAAAAATTACATAATGCGTATCGTCTAAAGACCACGAATAATCGGCGTATTCTTTTAACACATCTACACGGTCTTGTTGGTAATTTTGGGTACATCCAAAATCACCGTCAAAAGTACCATTGCCGCAATTTTGGGTAAACCCTTTGGTTAAATCCCATCTAAAACCATCAATGTTATATTCTGTGATCCAGTGTTCTACAACGCGACGGGTATATTCTTGTGTTAACGGTTGTTGGTGATTAAAGTCATTTCCAACATTGAATGAATGGGTTGGGAATTTATTAAAATACGGACTATCATCTGCAGGACCACCCCAACCATCTCCATCAGGATCATCCATCCACATACGCACCATTGGATTTCTTCCAAAGGCATGATTTAACGCTATATCAAGAATAACTGCAATACCGTTTTGATGGCAAACATCCACAAATTCTTTAAATTTCTGGGGTGTTCCGTAATACTTATCTAAAGCCATATGGAAGGAAGTATTATAACCCCAACTTTCGTTGCCTTCATATTCCATAACGGGCATAAGCTGAATTGCGTTCACATTAAGATTTTTGAAATAATCTATTCTATTAATTAAATCCTGATAATTTCGATTAATATCAAAATCTCTTATCAGTACTTCATAGATTACCAAATCTTCCATTTTAGGTTTTTCAAAATTGGTTACTTGCCAATCGTAAGGGGTTTGTCCTGTTTGTAAAACAGTAACTTCTCGTTGTTGACCGGCAGGATATGCAGGTATATTAGGAAAAGATGCAGCAGGAATTCCTGGATCGTCAAAGGGCGATAGTACCAATGTTGAGTACGGATCTGCGGTTTTAACTAAAGAAGGTGAACCTGCAATAGGATTGGTATCGTAAACCCAATATTGGTAATGATGCATTGCACCTGGGGTTAGACCAGTAAGTTCCAACCAAAACTGATTGGTTGAAGGGTCCTTTTTCATGAGATAATCACTTGTTGGGGTATAGTTATTAAAACTACCAGCTACTTCAATAAATTCCTTACCAGGTGCAGAAACCACTAGGGTTGCTTTGGTTGCATCGTTAGGATCGTAATTAATACCATCACGTGTTCCTGCTGGTTTAGCTTGTTCAGTAACTGTGGGCGAAATAACCACTTGAAAAGAACCTTCACCTACTTCCGAATTACTAAATGGGGAGCCGACGATGCGAACGGTACCACTTTGGGTAATATTTGTTAAAGTAGTTTGAAAGGTTGGAAAACCGTTACCATTAGCTACTTGAGCATCATTAAAAAATACTTGAAAGCTACCAGCTTCTATGTTTCCTAAATACCGCAAATTGGCGCGTACTAACAAGTTGTCACCTGAATTAAGCACCACAAGATCATTTGCCGGATTGAGAATATTTATGTTGATAAGTCCAACTAGAAAAATAAAATCTTGGCAACCGCTGGCTTTTAATTCTTGTGTGCCATCCGGGTTCCTGAATACCATTCCAATTTGTGTGGCATTATCGGCCTGTGTTTGGGATAATCCGTAATAGTCTTGTGGTGTTATAGTGATACTGTAAGTACCGTCGCCGTTGTTTGTCATTTCGCCAACGCCATCATCTTGCCCCCAATTTCCTATAACGCTAAATCCGAAGGCATTGGTATTGTCTCCAATTCCAGAATGCATATAAACTTTTTGTGGGTTATTAAGACCATTACAATTGCTTGCTTCACTGTTTAAATCCACAGTAATGGTAACTGGTTGGTCCACTTCAATGGCACCTGGGTTAATTGAAACTTGGCCCAGGGAGAATTGCGTGACTAATAAGATTAATAATGAAAATAAAGTAAATTTTTTCATAGCTGTAAAATTTTGAAAAAAAAGGCTATGTTTTGAGCATAGCCTTTTATGTAAATTAAATTGTTAAATAATTAATCTAAGGTGATTGTTTTATTAATGGTATCAATCACTAGGAAATATTGTCCAGCTGATCCTATAAACTGGAAGTTGTTATCACCATCTTCAGCATCTTGGAAAAGAGAATCAATGGAATAACCTTGACTTATAAATCCAGGGTAATTTGTTCCAGAACCCCAATCTGTTGCAGTATTGAAAAATCTAAAGTTCCCATCGTTTTCAGGAGATAAATTCACCCAACCTTGGTAAATGCCATTGCCTTCACACATAAATTGAATAGGTGTATCCCAGCTCCATCCTGCATCAGGTAAACCAGCTCCTACAGCCCATAACTGGTCTAGGTCGCAATCTCCTGTTGGTGTAGGGTCAGTTAGGGTAATAGTTTTGTTGATATCATCAATGGTTAAGAAGTATAATCCTGAAGCGCCAGTGAATAAGAAGTTGTTGTCACCATCTTCAGCATCTTCAAATCTAGAATCTATAGTATAACCATCGGTTGCATAGCCTGGGTAGTTAATTCCTGAACCCCAATCGGTAGCAGTGGTAAAGAATCTAAAGTTACCGTCTCCATCCACATTGTTAGTAAAGGCTACATTGCCAGTGTAAACACCATTTCCAGAGCAGTTAATAACTTGTGGTGTATCCCAGCTCCATCCTGCAAACTTAACTCCAGCACCCACTAAAAATAGTTGATCCGCATCGCAAACTGCAGGGGCAGTGGTAGTTATTTCTGGTAATACTAAATTTAAAACAGCAATATTAGAAAATGATTCCAATCCACCATCACCAACAAACGAACGAACTCTGAAAGAAACAGAACCAGTATTAGGCGCATCGGTATTTGGATCCGCATCTAAACCTAATTGGGCTGCATAAATTAACATATCTCCAATAGTTAACGCAATTTCGTTAGCAGTAGTTGCACCAACAGTTGAAGCATCAGAGAAATCACCAATGTTAGATTTTTGTAATTGATAAGTTATATTTGTTGGCACGCCAATATCAGGAGAGTTCCATGTAAAGCGCTCACCTAAATTTTGAGCAGTCAAAGGTGTCAAAATATATTGTGCAGAAAAAGAGTTTGTAAAAGCAAAATCTCCTTCGTTAGCTATAAAAACCACGTCATCTTCTGTTTCGCAGCTATTAAAACTTATTAAGGCAAAGATGAAAAGGCCTAAAATCGATAATTTTTTCATGTTTAAATATAGTGTTAATTAGTATCCTGTATTTTGTTGTAAATTGGTATTAATACCTAAATCTGTTGCGGGTAAGGGCATAAGGTCTCTAAAAGATTCGGTAGTGGTACCTTGTGGGACATTACCTTTCCATTGCCAAACCCCTTGGTCTGAAAATTGACCAAAACGAATTAAATCTGTTCTCCTGTGCATTTCCCAATATAATTCTCGAGCGCGTTCATCAATTATAAAATCAAGTGTAAGGTCACCCGCAGTTATGTTACCACTAGTGTCTCCATAAGCGCGCAATCTTAATTGGTTTATATATCCTACAGCAGTGCCAATATTACCGCCACCACCTCTAAGAGCAGCTTCGGCATACATCAAATAAGCATCAGCCAATCGAAACATTGGAAAATCTGTATCGGGAAAGTCTCCAGTAGGGTCAGATCCCGCAACACCATTTACATCGACATTTCTATATTTGCTGATTGCATAACCTTGATTGAATGGGCCTATTTGGTTGATGTCTTTCGATTGCCCTTGGGTATAAAATAAGGCTCTTGTGTCAGCAGAATTTTCTTCACCAGGGAACATTTCCACAAAAGTAGGTGTAGTTCTTACACCGAACCAGCCACCGTTAATTCCGAAATCTGCTGGATTCATTGAGCCGCCAACGGGCGCATGAAGTAGGAAAGTCATACCACCAAATCCTTGTGTTCTTAAACCGTCAAAAGGGATGGTGAAAATCACCTCATTTTGAGCGCCGTTTGAATCATTATCAGCCAAAAAAGAGTGGAAGTATGGAATGTTAGGTATCACGTAACCAGCACCAATAACGTTATTTGTGTAAGTAATTACATCGGTATACCTTGGTGTTCCAGTGTAAACTTCAGCATTTAAATACAATTTAGCAAGTAACATCCAAGCTGCTGCTCTGTCTGCACGTCCATATTCATTTTGACGTGGTGCAGTCATATCGTCAAGAATATCTAGTAGTTCAGCTTCAATGTAGGTAAATAAATCCGCACGTTGAATCTGTTGCGGTAAAAATGCTCCAATTGGGTCATTTTCTGTAATAAACGGCACATTACCAAATAAGTCTAAAGCATGCCAATACGTTAGGGCTCGCATGAATCTTGCTTCGGCACGAAAAGTTTGTACTTCGGCTCTTAATGGACCATCCACACCTCTTGCGTCTAATTTAGCATCGGTGGTTTGACGCAAAAACTCATTTGTTAAAGCTACTTGATAAAATAATCGGCTATACATGGTTCTTATAAACTCATTACCTGAGGTCCATGTTTGACCGTGTAAATCTTGAATTGTACCGTCATTCCACCCTATTAGAGCTTCATCGGTTGTTAATTCTTGCATTTTCCAATACAAACGCATATAGTTGGAAAAGCCTTCATCTAATCCTGCTAAATCTGGTGCTCCAGCTGGACCTTGTTGGCCACTAACTGAAATACCCACATAAATTTTAGCAAGAAACTGTCTATAGGACTCTGGGTTTTCAAACGCAGCGTCTCCCACAAGACGGTTGTCTTCTGGTTGCAGGTCGAGGTTGCTTTCACAGGATTGCGTAAAAGCAAACACTACAAAAGCAAGCAACATTGTTTTAATTGTTCTTAACATAGCTTTGAAATTTATAAATTTATTCATCATTTAAAACGTAAAATTCAATCCAAGTACATAAGTTCTTGCCCGTGGATAGAAATTATTATCTATTCCATTTGCAATTTCAGGGTCTAAGCCGTCATATTCCGTGATAACAAAAAGGTTCATACCGGTTAAAGACACTCTAAGTTTCACTTTTTCAAATGGGATATTATATCCAATAGAAGCATTGTCTAGCCTCAAGAAATCAGCTCTTTGTAAATAGTAATCTGAAAAGATGTTTTGATTTCTAAAATTGGTAGACAATACACTCTGGTGTGCATTTGGCTGGTATGGCCCAGGTGCATCGACAGTGATGGCTAAGTTGCCACGCTCAGCAGCCACATTGTTATACACATAGTTTCCAAAGCTACCTCTAAAAGTAAAACTCAAATCAAAGTTTTTGTATTGAAAATTATTGGTAAACCCTATAAAGGCATCTGGAGTAGCTTTTTTGTAAGCTTGTCTATCGGCTTCAGTTATTTGGTTATCACCATTTACGTCAACATAGGCACCTTCAACTGGGTTGTTTTGATTATTGTATACTTGACGGAAAACAAAGAAAGTTAAAGGATCTAAACCTGGTCTCCACAATTGTATAGTGTTTCCAACACCTCCTGAAATACCTCCAGTTGAGATAAAGAAATTTGGATCACCACTTAAATTTAGTCTGGTAATTTCATTTTCTTGAAGTGTAACGTTGAAATTGACGTCCCAATTAAGATTTTGTGACCTAGCTAGTACACCGTTTAAGCTTAGCTCTAAACCCTTAGAGGTTGTTTCACCAACGTTCGTGGTTAAAAAGTCCGAGAGATTTGAACCGGCTGCTACAGGAATGGTGGCTAATAAATCCTCTGTTTCTCTGTAGTATCCATCAATAGATCCAGTTAATCTGTTATTGAATAAACCAAAGTCTAAGCCCACATTGTATTGTGTTGTTTGTTCCCATCTTAGGTTTTCATCAAAAGCCTGTGGTCTTAAAGGATTTACGAACTCATTCCCAAATTGGGCACTTACTTGGTTATTAAGTGCAGGTGTGTAAACTCCTAAATAGCCATAATTTGGACCTATTTCCTGCTGTCCGGTTACACCCCAACCACCGCGTAGTTTAAGGTTTGAAAAGAAGGAATTAGTCATAAACGGTTCGTTCATAATTTTCCAACCTATCGAAACCCCTGGGAAATTACCCCAACGCCCAGATGGACTAAATCTTGACGATCCATCACGTCTAAAAGTGGCAGAGATTAAATAGCGGTCGGCAATATCAAAACTGGCTCTTGCAAAATAAGATTCAAGAGCATTTCTGTTTATTACAGTTGGAAAAGTAACTAATACACCACCTGCACCAGTTTGAGTTCCATCTCTACTAGTGTAAAATTCTTGATAGGAGTGACCAGCGGTCAAATCTACTATCGTGTTAAGAGACGCGACTTCTTTTTTGTAGTTAAAATAAAAATCTAGTAAGGTATTTCTGTCTAAGCCAGTATAAAAATTTCTGAATGCAAAATCGCCAGGTCTGTTTGGATTTGGAACATTGAATTGCTTACCATCAAACTCATTATAATCCACACCAGCATTTAAATTGAACTTTAACTCTGGTAAGAATCTAAATCTGTAATCGATATTAAAATTAGAAATGAAACGTTTTCCGCGTGATCTGTTTTGGTTTTCCAATAAACTTGTTAGCGGATTTTGAGGTGCTAAAGCAGCATTGGTTGTTAATTGAGAGAATTGAAACAAGGTGCCATCGGGATTTCTAACTGGTTGGGTTGGATCAAATTGAATGGCTTGTCCAATAGCTCCTTGGTCTGCAAAGAAGAATTCATCTACAATACCTTTCGCGGTAAGTGTTAGCTTTAAATCGTTGTCAAACAAACGTTGCACAAAAGATGTATTAAAGGCATTTCGCTCATATAAATCTCGCAATAAGGTCCCTTGTTGTGATACATGGTTGTAGTTAATTCTAAAATTAAAATTTTCATATCCCTTAGAAACCGTTAGGTTATGAATCGCACCTATTGCTGTTTGATAAATTTGGTCCTGCCAATTCGTATTGGCGTTTCCTGTTAAAGAAGGATCGAATTCATTCGTTAAGAATTGTAAGCCTCTGTATTCGTCTGCTGTTAAAACATCTACTTGGTTAACGACGCTCGCTGCCGACGCTTTTAAATCGTATTCAATCGATAAAGGCGCATTAGTGGTTCCTTTCTTGGTAGTTATTAAAATAACACCATTTGATGCTCTAGAACCATAGATGGCCGTAGCAGAAGCATCTTTAAGAACTACAAAATCCTCAATATCGTCTGGATTAATGGCGTTTAAAGCATTTCGTGAACCTCCTACACCACGTTGATCCAATGGTAAACCGTCTACCACAATCAGTGGACTGTTATTAGCCGACAAGGAGGCACCACCTCTAATTCTTATTTCAGAACCTTCACCAGCAGCACCACCATTAGATGTTACTCTAACCCCAGCAGATTTACCAGCAAGTAAGGTTTCTGGCGATACAATTGCACCTTTATTAAATCGTTCGTCACCAATTTTTTCAACGGCACCAGTTGCGTCTTGCTTGGTGGTTGCTCCATAACCAATTAACACTACTTCGTCTAACTGAGCAGCATCTTCTGAAAGCGTTACATTTAAAGTAGTTCCGCCTGTATAGGTAACTTCTTTTGATTTGTATCCCAAATAAGAAAAAACCACAACGTCACCAACATTCAATGAAATTGTAAAATTACCATCAAAATCTGTCGATGCTCCTGTGGTAGTGCCTTTAACCAGAACATTTACGCCTGGTAAAGGAAGCGTGTTAGCTTCATCAGTTACTGTACCTGAAACATTTGTTTGAGCAAACAGGGTTGCTGGAACAAATAAAACCAGTAAAATCAAGCTATTAAAAAATGTTTTCATACACTATATTTAGTTGTTAAATGATTAAGTTGATTTGTATATTTTCACTTCTAAACGTTAAAACTATGTAAAAAAAAAGTATCTTGTAAGTTAAGCACAACTAAAATAGTTGCGAAAACGTTTTCGTGTTAAAAACTTTTAGTAAATAGCGCATTTTGTGATAAAAATACCAAAAATTTGTCATATTCACAATAGGCGACGAGCTTTATTCCTAAAAACGAAAATATCAAACTCAAAAATAGTTTATCTTCGTGTTTTATAAACTGATAAAAATCATAATTTTCACAATAATTTATGAAACGTAAAATCACCTTAAAGCAAATTGCACGCGAGTTAGATGTTTCTATTTCAACCGTATCAAAAGCCTTAAATAATAGTGAAGAGATCAGTGCGGATACTAAAGAAAAAGTGCAGGCTTTCGCGAAATTTTATAATTATAAACCGAATAATATTGCTTTAAGTCTTAAAAATAGAAGAAGTAAAACTATAGGCGTTATTATACCTGAAATTGTGCATCATTTTTTTTCAAATGTGATACGCGGCGTAGAAAAAATAGCCAATGCGAAAGGTTATAATGTTATTGTTGGTATGTCAAATGAATCTTTTGATAAAGAGGTGTTAAATATGGAAATGCTGGCCAATGGGAGTATTGATGGCTTTATCATTTCACTCTCAAAGGAAACCTTAATGCTGAAAGATTATCACCATTTTAGAGAGTCAATTAACCAAGGAATGCCAATCGTTATGTTCGACAGGGTGGTAGGCGACATCAATTGCGATAAGGTAATTGTAGATGATTTTGATGGCGCTAAAAATGCCGTCCGAAAGTTAATAGATTCTGGTTGTAAACACATCGGTATAATTACCACAAAAGATTATGTAAGTGTTGGCAATTTAAGAACAAATGGATATTTAAGTGCATTGGAAACTAGCAATATAAAATCTGTAGCATCACTTATTTTAAAAATCGAGGATGGTTTAGAAGCAGATGAAAAGTCTGAATTACTAGTTCAAACTATTGAAGCACTGTTTGATAAGAATCCAAAAATGGATGGGATTTTAGCAGTAAACGAGTTATTTGCCTTAATAGCAATGAAAATCGCTTTTCAAAGAGGCATCCGTATTCCTGACGATTTACAGGTAGTTGGTTTTACCAATGGTGTATTGTCTAAGCATGCCACACCAAGTCTCACCACTGTGAGTCAACATGAACAACAAATTGGGGAACAAGCAGCTAATCTTCTTATTGATAGATTAGAGCGCGATGAACACGACGAACTTGAGGAGAATTTTAAAACCGTTATTGTAAAAACCGATATTGTAGAGCGCGATTCTACAAAAAATTAAATTTAATATAACTGATTTAAAAACTTTATTATCTTTACAACCTAATCAAAACTTATATTTTCACTTCTAAGCTTAAGTTTTGATAAGCTAATGTAGGCTTATCGTAATAAATTTTACGATAACTAATGAAAAAAAGACAATTAAGCTTCTGGGAAATTTGGAATGTAAGTTTCGGTTTCATGGGAGTTCAGTTTGGTTTTGCGCTGCAAAATGCAAACATTAGTAATGTGCTCGAAAATCTGGGTGCAGACGTGCATTCACTCTCCTTCTTTTGGTTAGCAGCTCCTGTAATGGGTTTGATTGTGCAACCTATCGTTGGGGGTGCTTCCGATTTAACCTGGAACAAACGCTTTGGTCGCAGAGGTCCGTTTATTTTAGGAGGTGCATTCTTCGCAGCTCTGGGTATGTATTTAATGCCTAATTCACCCTTGTTTGTGAAACTTATGCCTGCCATGTTTTTTGGCGGATTGATGTTGGCCTTAATGGACGGTAGTTTTAACGTTACCATGCAACCTTTTAGAGCTTTGGTGGCCGATATGTTACCCGAAAATCAAAGAAACAAAGGTTACTCTATTCAGTCATTACTTATCAACATTGGCGCAGTTATCGGCTCGGCTTTGCCATTTATTCTCACCAATGTGATTGGTTTGAGCAATATTGCTGAAAAAGGTCAAGTATCAGACAGTGTAACCTGGGCGTTTTATATTGGCGCTACCATTTTATTAGGTTCGGTACTTTGGACTGTTTTTAAAACTAAAGAATATCCACCAGATGTTTATTTTGCCAACGAAGGAATCAATCCTGAGGAGGTCAAACAACAGCGTGAAACAGATGCCAAAAAATCATTTGGTCAAAAAATAACAGGGTTTATTAATTTGGTTATTCACATGCCAAAAACCATGAAACAATTGGCAGTAGTTCAATTTTTCTCGTGGTTTGCTCTGTTTTTAATGTGGGTTTACACCACGCCTGCCATTGGTCAATATATTTGGGATGTACCACAGTTTCTTTATGGTGATGCTTCTAAAATTCCTCCCGATATGCCCATTAGTACCATCGAAAATCTCAGAGCTGCCAAAGGCGCCGCTGGTGATTGGGTTGGTATTCTATTTGCAGGATATTCGCTGTTCGCTGCCATTTTTTCGGTGGTGATGATTAAAATAGCCAATACCTTCGGAAGAAAACCTACTTATGCAATTTCTTTGTTATTAGGTGGTTTGAGTTACATAGCATTTTTGTTCTTCAAAGATCCGGAAATCATCCAGGTTAACTTATTATTTGCGTCGTTTGAAGTGCCAAAAGGAGCTGTTTTGCTTATCATTCCAATGATTGGCGTTGGTATAGCTTGGGCAGCCATTTTAGCAATGCCTTACGCTATTTTATCTAACGCCGTCCCACCTCAGAAAATGGGAATTTATATGGGAATTTTCAATTTTACCATTGCTGGTCCGCAAATTATAGCTGGGTTGTTTGGCAGTTTAATTCTGAAGTTATTTGATGACAAACCCATTGCCATGATAGTGGTTGCTGGTGTATCTATGATATTGGCCGCAGCCTTTGTGTTTTTGGTAAAGGAAATTAAAGTGAAACCAGATTTAGAAATAGCCGACGTATGATCAGGAAAGGATTTATATTCGATTTAGACGGCGTTATTGTCGATACTGCCAAGTATCATTTTTTAGCTTGGAAAAAATTAGCCAATAGTATTGGTGTTGATTTCACCGAAGTTCAAAACGAACGACTTAAAGGTATTAGCCGTGTGAAGTCGCTCGAAAAAATATTAGCTTGGGGAAATAAGGAGATTTCTGAAACACAATTCTCACAACTCATGGCTTTAAAAAATGAAGATTACCTTAACTATATCGAACATATGGATGCATCGGAAATATTACCTGATGTACCAAGAGTGCTCAATTTCTTAAAAACCCAAAATCAACCTATTGCTTTAGGTTCGGCCAGTAAAAATGCCCGTACTATCTTGGAACAAGTTAATTTAAAAAGTCATTTTGATAGCATAGTTGATGGCAACGATGTTTCAAAGGCCAAGCCAGACCCCGAAGTATTTTTAATTGCTGCCCAACTTCTAAACATAGCACCCGAGAATTGTATTGTTTTTGAAGATTCTGTTGCTGGCGTAGAAGCTGCCAATGTTGCGAAAATGATTTCCATTGGCATTGGCGATGCGTCTATTTTGGGTCATGCGGACTATGTTTTTAAAGATTTTACACAAATTTCAAATCAATTTATAAATAACTTAATCAATCGATAAATAACAAGCAGTAAATCTGCTTTTTATCAACATAAAAAAATGAACTTAGATTATATCATACCAAACAATTGGTCTATTTTAGAAGAAGGATTTAATCCTGACTTAGTTGAATCGTCCGAAAGTATCTTTAGCCTCGGAAACGGCGCTATGGGTCAACGGGCCAACTTTGAAGAAACTTTTAGTGGTGCCACTTTCCAGGGCAGTTATATTGCTGGCGTTTATTATCCAGACAAAACCCGTGTTGGCTGGTGGAAAAACGGCTATCCAGAATATTTTGCCAAAGTACTCAATGCCCCAAACTGGATTGGAATTAAAGTTCTGATAAACGGCGTGTATTTGGATTTGCATACTTCTACCAAGGTTTCAAATTTTAAAAGAGAGCTGAACATGAAAGAGGGCTGGCTCTCTAGAAGTTTCGAAGCTGTGCTGCCCAACAATGTAGAAGTTAAAGTAAATACCAAGCGTTTTTTAAGTTTGGATTTAGATGAAATTGGCGCTATTAAATACGAAGTGACGCCGCTAAATGGTGATGCTGAAATTACTTTTGAACCTTATTTAGATAGCGGTATTACCAACGAAGACACAAACTGGGACGACAAGTTTTGGGATACGCTTAATGTGAGCCACGACAATCACCAAGCTTTTATTCAGGCAAAAACCATGAAAACGGATTTTTATGTTTGTGCTTTTATGGAGTCGGAAGTTTTTATCGATGGTAAAACACTGTTAATAGAGCCAAAAATTCAGGCGGACGCTACTACCACGACCTTTAGTTATAAGCACAAGGTTAAACAACATCAAACCTATGGCATTCATAAATTTGGTGGTTATACAGTAGATAGAAATCATCCAAAAGTTGAATTGGTTCAAGCGGCAAAAACGGCCTTAAAAAAGGCTACCGATTTTGGATTTGATACTTTATTGACCATGCAAAAAGATGCTTGGGCAAAAATCTGGGAAATGGCCGATATTACTATTGATGGCGATGTAAAAGCGCAGCAAGGTATTCGCTTTAATATTTATCACCTCAATCAAACTTATTTAGGGACCGATGCCAGTTTAAACATCGGTCCGAAAGGATTCACAGGCGAAAAATACGGCGGTAGTACTTATTGGGATACGGAGGCATACTGCATTCCGTTTTACATGGCCACCAAAGATCAAAGTGTGGCGAGGAATTTATTAGCATACCGATACAACCATTTACAGAAAGCCATAGAGAATGCCGAGAAATTAGGCTTTTCAAACGGTGCAGCTTTGTACCCAATGGTAACAATGAATGGTGAGGAATGCCATAACGAATGGGAAATCACCTTTGAAGAAATTCACCGTAATGGCGCAATTGCGTTTGCTATTTTTAACTACCATCGCTATACCGGCGATTACAGTTATATTCCAGAAAAAGGTTTGGAAGTGCTTATTGCTATTGCCCGATTCTGGCAGCAGCGCGCGACGTTTTCAACACATAAAAACAAATATGTAATTCTGGGAGTTACTGGACCAAATGAATACGAAAACAATGTTAATAATAACTGGTACACCAATTACATTGCCAAGTGGTGTATTGATTACGCAATAGAAAATATTGCCAGAGTTGAAAAAGAATTCGCTTCCGATTACACGCGAATCATGAACAAAACGCGTTTGTCTCAAGCTGAAATTGAACAATGGAAAGCTGTGGCCGATACTATGTATTTTCCTTTTTCAGATGAACACAATATTTATTTACAACAAGATGGATTTTTAGATAAAGAATTGGTAACAGTTGCCAATCTTGATAAATCTCAAAGACCTATCAATCAAAAATGGAGTTGGGATCGTATTTTGCGTTCGCCTTATATCAAACAAGCCGATACGCTTCAAGGTTTTTACTTTTTTGAAGACCATTTCAGTACTGAGGAACTCAAGCGTCATTTTGATTTTTACGAGCCATTCACGGTGCATGAAAGCTCATTGTCGCCTTGCGTTCATAGTATTCAAGCAGCTAAATTGGGGCAGATGGATCAGGCTTACACCTTTTATTTAAGAACCTCGAGGTTAGATTTAGACGACTATAACCACGAAGTTCACGAAGGTTTGCATATTACTTCAATGGCAGGAACTTGGATGAGTATTGTGGAAGGTTTTGGCGGTATGCGCATTAAGAACAATCAATTGTCATTTGAACCAAAAATCCCAAACCAATGGGATGCTTATTCCTTTAAAGTGAATTTCCGTCATCAAATTTTGAAGGTCATGGTGAGTCATCAAGACACGAAGTTTGAACTTGATGGGAATGAGGATTTAAGCATTTTGGTTCATGGTAAAACGGTGCTTATTTCACCTAATAATTTGGTATCTATTTAAACAATTTAACATGAAAAAACTAGCAACCTATTCTTTTGTCCTCTTATTAATTTTAGGATGGTCATGCAACCAGATTCCTGAAAAGGATAGTGAAGCTGTAATTGCTTCCTCTGAAACAGTTGAAGAATTTAATGATATTGAAAGGTTAGAACCACCTAATTGGTGGATTGGTTTTAAAAATCAGAAGCTTCAATTAATGGTTAAGCATGACGGTATTGGTAATTATTCGCCAAGAATCGATTACAACGGTGTTTCAATTGAGAAAATTAACAAAGCTGATAGTCCAAATTATTTATTTATCGATGTTGATATTGATGAAACGGCTACAGCAGGTGCCTTCAATATTGTATTCGAAAATGATAAAGGAGACCTACTTCGACAAACCTATAGATTGCAACAACGCGTAAAATCAGCCAAGGATTTTATCGGTTTTAATAGTAGTGATGTAATGTACCTTATCACGCCCGATAGGTTTGCCAATGCCAATCCAGAAAACGACAGGGTTGAAGGATTACGCGAAACAGCCGTTGACAGAACTAACGACTACGCCAGGCATGGTGGGGATATTGAAGGCATCACCCAGCATTTAGATTATATTAAGGACATGGGGTTCACCGCCATCTGGCCAGGTCCGTTGCTTACCAACGATATGCCACAAGCCTCGTATCACGGTTATGCCATGACAGATTTTTATGAGGTGGATCCGCGTTTTGGAACCCTAGAAGAATACATCAACTTATCAAAGGAAGCTCAAAAAAGAGGTATAAAACTGGTGATGGATCAAGTAGCTAACCATTGTGGTAGCTATCATTGGTGGATGGAAGATTTACCGTTTAAGGATTGGTTAAATTTTCAAAAGGAATATTTAGATGGCGAAAAACTCATCACCTCTAACCACCGCAGAACGGTTAATCAAGATAGTTATGCCGCAGAAGCAGATCGCGCCTTAATGAGCAAAGGCTGGTTTGTTAGCAGTATGCCCGATTTAAATCAGCAAAATCCGTTTTTGGCCACCTACCTTATCCAAAATAGTATTTGGTGGGTTGAAACTTTAGAACTTGGAGGCATTCGTCAAGATACCTATCCATATCCTGATAAGAATTTTATGTCCAATTGGGCTGGCGCTATTATGAAGGAATATCCAAACTTCAATATTGTTGGAGAAGAATGGAGCAATAATCCGTTACTTATTGCCTACTGGCAACAAGGCGCCAACAATAAGGATGGTTATGAGTCTAACTTAAAATCCACGATGGATTTTGCTATGAAAGATCATTTGGTTGCCGGCATCACCGAGCCCGAAACTTGGGGCACAGGTTTGGTTAAAATTTACGATGGATTGTCGAACGATTTTCATTATCCATCCCCCGAAAATTTACTGGTATTTCCAGACAATCACGATATGGACAGAGTTTTTACCCAGTTTGATGAAAACATTACCCATACCAAAATGACTTTAAGTTTTATGCTGATGTTGCCAAGAACCCCGCAGATTTATTACGGTACCGAAATTTTAATGCAAAACACGGCTAAACCTGGCGATCATGGTTTAATTCGCACCGATTTCCCTGGCGGTTGGCAAGGCGATGCAGTCAATGCTATTACAGGCGAAGGTTTATCAGCAGAAGCTTTAGATATGCAGGAATACCTGAAAAAGTTATTGAATTATCGCAAGCTATCAAAAGCGATTCATGAAGGAAAAACCATTCATTTTGCACCTGAAAATAATATTTACGTGTTGTTCAGAATACTGGATGCTGAAATAGTAATGCATATTCTCAATAAAAATGACACACCTATCAATTTAGATTTAGAAAGATTTAAAGAACTAGGTTTAGAAGGTAAGCGCTTCAGAAATATTATAGAAGGTTATTCGGTGGAATGGAAGGATACCATAGAATTGAACAAAAAAGGCAGTTATATATTTAGTACAAGGTTATGATAAAATTAGTTTACACGGCTGCCTTGTTGGTTTTCTTACAAGGTTGCAAAAACCAACAAAAACCAACGGTTGTAGATGAAAGCGCTCCAGAAATAGCGGCGCAATTATTATCCGAGGCAACTTTGTACGCTGGAGAATTATTTAGAATTGATTCGTTTCCTTCTGTCTACATAGTGCCACGTGCGGTGGATATATGGCTGCCATCTAATTACGACAACACTAAAAAATTTGCTGTACTTTATATGCACGACGGGCAAATGTTATTTGATTCAACTACCACTTGGAACCAACAAGAATGGAAAGTTGATGAATGGGCAAGTAAACTGATGAATGATAACAAAACAAAGAATTTTATTGTAGTTGGTATTCACAACATTCCCAAAATTAGATGGCAAGATTTATATCCGCAAAAGGCATTTGACTACATGCCTGTAAACATTCGAGATTCTATATTTACAACGGCTTCATCTAAAGGCATCAACATTAAAATGCAAGGTGATGATTATTTAAAGTTTTTGGTAGAAGAACTTAAACCTTTTATAGATAATAAGTTTAATGTTTTTGCCGATAAGGCAAACACTGTTGTTGCTGGTTCCAGTATGGGTGGCTTAATGAGTATGTATGCAGTTTCTGAATATCCTGATGTTTTTGGTGGGGCTGCATGTCTTTCAACCCATTGGCCAGGTGTTATGCCATCGGAGAAGAATCCACATCCCGATGCCATATTTAAGTATATAGAAAATACCTTGCCCGAAGCGGGAACTCATAAACTTTATTTTGATTACGGTACTGAAACATTAGATCAATATTATCCAGTACATGCACCAAGGGTAGACAGTATTTTGGCGGAAAAGGGTTATACCCATCAAGATTCTCGCAATATAGAATTTACAGGAACCGACCATTCTGAAAATTCGTGGAATCAACGACTCGATATACCACTAATTTTTTTACTAAGTACAAATGAGTAAATGCTTTATAAACATAGCGGCCCTAATATTCTCAATTTTTGTAATTGGACAAAATAAAGATCGCTTGTTTGTGAGTGCAGAAGATAAAGCAACATATTTGGAGGTGAAGGTTAGTAATGGGATTTATCAAATTAAACCCTATTCGAAAAATATTATTGAAACCACTTTTATTCCATTTGGAGAAACTTTTAATTCAACATCACATGCTGTGGTTTTGAATCCAAAGGAAGTATCTACAACATTGGAAATTTCGGATGATCAGGTTAGTTACGCAACCAAAAACAGTTCAGTGTTAATTCAAAAACAACCCTTTCAAATTTCTTATTACTACAAAGATAAATTCTTGATTTCCGAAAAGAATGGATACATTAAAAACGACAGTTTAGAAACTATTCAATTCAACCTCACCAAAGACGAAGTGCTTTATGGAGGTGGTGCAAGAGCATTAGGGATGAACCGTCGTGGGCATAGATTACAACTTTACAATCGTGCACATTATGGCTATGAAACACACTCGGAGTTGATGAACTTTACAATGCCAATAATCTTGTCCTCTCAGAAATACATGGTTCATTTTGACAATGCACCCATCGGATTTTTAGACCTCGACAGCAAATCCGACAATACACTTACTTACGAAACCATTTCAGGAAGAAAAACCTATCAGGTGATTGCCGAAGATTCTTGGTATGACCTTTTAGACGCGTATACCGATTTAACTGGAAAGCAACCCATGCCGCCACGTTGGGCATTAGGTAATTTTTCAAGCCGTTTCGGATACCATTCACAATACGAAACTGAAGCTACTATTAAGGCTTTTAAGGATGCAGAAATTCCTGTGGATGCCATTATTTTAGACTTGTATTGGTTTGGAAAAGAAGTGCAAGGCACCATGGGTAATTTAGAAGTTGATCGCGATTCGTTTCCAGATTTTGAAGATATGGTGGGCAGGCTGAAACAGCAAGGTGTGAAAACCATTCTTATTACCGAACCATTTATATTGACCACTTCTAAGCGTTGGCAGGAAGCAATTGAACAAGAAGTTTTAGCAAAAGACTCACTTGGAAATCCATACACCTACGATTTTTATTTCGGCAATACTGGTTTAATAGATATTTACAATCCCAAGGCCGAGCAATGGTTTTGGAATATCTATAGAGATTTAGCCAACAAAGGCGTGGCAGGCGTTTGGGGTGATTTGGGCGAACCCGAAGTGCATCCTTCAAGCTTGATTCATCACACTGGCACTGCCGATGAGGTGCACAACATTTATGGTCATGATTGGGCGCGATTGGTTTTTGAAGGTTATCAACGTGACTTCCCTGAAATGCGTCCCTTTATTTTAATGCGTGCAGGCTATTCGGGGTCGCAGCGTTACGGACTCATTCCTTGGTCGGGCGATGTGAACAGAACTTGGGGTGGTTTACAAAGTCAGCCAGAAATTGCCCTTCAAATGGGCATGCAAGGTTTGGCATATATGCACAGCGATTTGGGCGGATTTGCTGGTGCCAATCTCGATGATGAGTTGTATGTGCGCTGGCTACAATATGGCGTTTTTCAGCCTATATTTCGTCCTCATGCGCAAGAAGATGTACCGAGTGAACCTGTTTTTAGAAGTGAAAAAGCCAAAGCTCTGTCTAAACAAGCCATTGAATTGCGCTACAAATTATTGCCCTATAATTATAATTTGATGTTTGAAAATTATAAAAACGGCACACCGTTAATGCGGCCATTGTTTTTTGAGGATGAAAACCCTGAACTGTTCAACTATTCAACCTCGTACTTATGGGGGAAAGATATTTTAGTGTCTCCAGTTTTGGAAGCAGGAAAAAGAACACAAGACGTTTATTTTCCGAAGGATCAACTGTGGTTTGATTTTAATTCTGATACCTTGTATGAAGGAGGAAAAACCCATGTCGTTGCTTTAAATGAAACCACGATCCCAACTTTTGTGCGTGCAGGAGCATTTATTCCTATGGCAAAACCTATGCAAAACACCATAGGATATAATATAAATAACTTTGATTTACATTATTATTTTCATCGGTCTGTAGATGAAAGTGAACGTGAATTTTATAACGACGATGGTTTAAGTGCTATGGCATATGAAAATGACGCTTACGAAGTGTTGGAGTTTGAAGCCGAACTAAAACGAAACACCTTAGAAATTGAATTTGAAGCGGAGGTTGAAGAGAACTACAGTTCAGCCACAAAGCAAATACAGTTAATTATTCACAATATACAAAAACAGCCACGACGTATTAAAATTGATGGCAAGCGAGTGGTTGTGAATTGGAATGAAAGTAAAAATAATTTGATGGTTCCTGTTACTTGGAATCCGGAACAAGAATTGGAAATCATCATCAAACTTAAAAAATAACACTTATGAACAAAACACTATTTACATCAATTTTGTTAGTATTTACGCTTTGTTTTGCTTGTAAGGACGAACCAAAACAGACCCCTGAACCAACTATGACAAATCGTGAATTAAAGAAAAAAGAAGTCGTATATCAAGTATTTACCCGTTTATTCGGCAATACAAATTCAACTAATAAACCTTGGGGAACTCTAGAAGAAAACGGTGTTGGAAAGTTTGATGATTTTACTGCTCAGGCACTTCAAGAAATAAAAGATTTAGGTGTCACACACATTTGGTATACCGGTGTGCCGCACCACGATGTGATAACCGATTACACCCAATACGGCATCTCAAACGACGACCCCGATGTGGTTAAGGGTAGAGCTGGCTCACCCTACGCGGTTAAAGATTACTACAATGTCAATCCTGATTTGGCAGTTAATGTTGCGAATCGTTTACAAGAGTTTGAAGCTTTAATAGAGCGCACCCACATCGCTGGCATGAAGGTACTTATTGATATAGTGCCCAATCACGTGGCGAGAAATTACCATAGTTTAACCAATCCAGATGGTGTGAAGGATTTTGGTTTCAATGATGATACTTCAGTAAGCTATCATGTTAATAATAATTTTTACTACAATCCTGGCGAAGCATTTCAGGTGCCAGAATGGAAGGATGGTTATCAGCCCTTAGGAGGTGACTCGCATCCACTTTCCGACGGTAAGTTTGATGAAAATCCAGCAAAATGGACGGGCAATGGCTCGCGATTGTCGCAACCCGATATGAATGATTGGTATGAAACCATCAAAATAAATTACGGTATTTCACCTGACGGCCAAAAGGATTATGACGAATTGCCAGAAGGATTTGACAATGAACATTACAAGGCTCATTTTGAATTTTGGAGTGATAAAACCGTGCCTGATTCTTGGTTAAAATTCAAGGATATTGCGCTCTATTGGATTGAAAAGGGCGTTGACGGTTTCCGTTTTGATATGGCAGAAATGGTACCCGTTGAGTTTTGGAGTTATATGAATTCGGCTATAAAAATGAAAAATCCTAAGGCTTTTTTGCTGGCTGAGGTTTACCAACCGCAGTTGTATCGTGAATACATCAAAAAAGGAAAAATGGATTATTTGTACGACAAAGTTCAGTTGTACGACACCCTAAAAAATGTGATGCAAGGTCATGGTAAAACCGACCATATTCCGCCTATACAAGACGATTTGAAAGACATTGAGCACCATATGTTACATTTCCTTGAAAACCACGACGAGCAACGCATTGCCAGTCCTGAATTTGCTGGTGATGCTACAAAGGGCAAGCCTGCCATGGTGGTTTCTGCTACCATAAGCACTTCCCCTACTTTGGTGTATTTTGGTCAGGAATTGGGTGAACCAGGAGTCGAAGATGCAGGATTTGGAAAACCTTCCAGAACTTCAATTTTTGACTATATTGGTGTACCAACTTATCAACGTTGGGTCAATAACAAGGCTTTTGATGGCGCAAGATTAAATGAGCAAGAAAAAAATCTTCGAGATTTTTATAAGCGTCTTTTAAACTTCACAATCAACAGTGAAGCATTGATGGGTGACTATGAAGATTTACACAATTATAACCGCAACAATACCGAGAATTATAACGATAAGGTTTTGTCGTTCGCACGTTGGAGTGATTTTGAACAATTAGTGGTGATCAATAATTTTGATGCAGAAAGCGACATGCAATTTAACTTAAAAATTCCCAAAAATATTATCGATAGTTGGAATTTAGCCGATGGCGATTACGAATTAGAAGACGCACTTTACAATCAGTACAAAACCCAATTAAAAGTCGAAAGAGGCATAGGTTCAATGCAAATAAATTTAAAACCTTTGGAGTCATTTATTCTCAAATTAAACTTGTAGTATTAAAAAAGTCATAACAGTTTTTGGGACTAACCAATATATTAGTCGACACTAGGAAAGCTTTCGAGACGTGCACTTAAAAACAAATAAATTTCAATAGATGAAACATTTTACATACATATTAGTCATTTCGCTCATGCTTTTGAATTGTAATGACACTGTTAAAAAGAATAGCGATATAGCGAGTCAGAATGAAGTGAATCAAATTAGCCAGTCCCAAGCATTTGTGTGGGAAGGCGCTAATATTTATTTTTTATTAACCGATCGTTTTAATAACGGCGATACCACAAACGATGTCAATTTTAATCGGGATTCAGAAACTGGGAAGTTGCGTGGTTTTGAAGGTGGTGACTTAAGGGGCATTATCCAAAAAATAGAAGAAGGCTATTTCAATAAATTGGGTATAAATGCCATTTGGATGACACCTATTGTTGAGCAAATTCACGGTGCAACTAATGAAGGAACAGGCAATACCTACGCATACCATGGTTACTGGACCAAGGATTGGACGGCTATCGACCCTAATTTTGGCACAGTCGAGGATTTAAAAGAGCTTGTTGATGCAGCACACAAAAACGGCATTAGAATTTTGCTGGATGCAGTGATTAATCATACAGGTCCGGTGACTGATAAAGACCCAGTTTGGCCAAAAGAATGGGTGCGCAACGATATCGCCTGTAAGTATGAGGATTATAACAGCACCGTAACCTGTACTTTGGTTCAAAATCTTCCCGATATAAGAACCGAAAGTAACGAAGATGTTGAATTACCACCACAATTAGTCGAAAAATGGAAAGCCGAAGGCAGATACGATCAAGAAGTAGCCGAATTGGATGCCTTTTTTGAACGCACTGGTCATCCTCGTGCACCGCGATTTTATATCATGAAATGGCTTACAGATTATATCACCAAATATGGAATTGATGGGTACAGAGTTGATACGGTTAAACATACAGAGGAATATGTTTGGCAAGAATTTAAAGTGGAATGTGATTACGCTTTTGCCGAGTTTAAAAAGAACAACCCCGACAAGGTATTGGATGACAACGATTTTTATATGGTTGGTGAAGTTTACAACTACGGCGTAAGTGGCGGACAATTCTTCGATTTTGGGGATAGAAAAGTGAATTATTTTGAAGATGCATTTCAGAGTTTAATCAATTTTGAATTTAAGTGGGATGCACAACGAATGACTTATGAAGTGTTGTATAAAAAATATCACAACATTCTCACAACCGACTTGAAAGACTTTGGAACCCTTAATTATCTCACGTCGCATGACGATGGTCAACCCTTTGATGCCGAGAGAAATAAAGCATTTGAAACCGCCACAAAATTACTGTTATCGCCCGGAGCTTCCCAAATGTATTACGGTGATGAATCGGCCAGATCGCTCATTATTGAAGGCACCGAAGGTGATGCCACCTTACGTTCTTTTATGAATTGGGATGAGATTCAAAACGATGAAAAAACAGCTGAAATTTTGACCCATTGGCAGAAATTAGGCCAATTTAGAGCCAAGCATCCTGCCCTTGGCGCCGGAATCCATCAAATGATTACACAGCAACCCTATTATTTCTACAGAAGTTACACAAAAGGAGATTACCAAGACCTTGTGGTGGTAGGAATTGATGTTCATAAAGGAGGAAAACTCATCGATGTATCTAAAGTATTTCAAGATGGAGACCAATTGCACGATGCTTATTCAGGTGAAAGAGCAACCGTTAAAAATGGAAGCGTATCTATTGATAGTGAATTTGACATTGTGCTTTTGGAAAAGGATTTTTAAGAACTTTTAATTTTAAGACCTCACAGGTTTTTAATCCCGAAGCTTCGGGACTGTAAGGTCTAAAAACCAAAATATTAACAAATGAAACGCCTACGTAAAAATATTGACACGTAGGAATATGATTATTAAGGCGTTACATGTGACCGATTAAAAATAATTAAAACAAACACATGAAAACTTTTATTATAATCTTCATAGCTGCAGGTTTAGTGTTAGCTTGTAATACCAAAGAAGCCTCGACCATAATTGTTACTTCCCCAAATGACAAGATTTCTGTTGAATTTAATATTGATGATAGCGGACATGCATTTTACATAACAAACTTTAAAAACGAAGTGGTGATTGATACTTCTTATTTAGGTTTTGAATTTACCAATGCTGCACCATTAAAAAACGACTTAAAAATTCTTAATTCAGAGATTTCTACTTTTAACGAAACCTGGCAGATGCCATGGGGCGAACAGTTAGACGTCGTCAATAATTACAATGAACTAAAAATTGAATTGCAAGAAACTACAGAAGCCAAAAGAAAACTAAATATAGTTTTTAAAGTGTATGACGATGGTATTGGTTTTAGATACGAATTTCCTGAACAACCAAATTTTACCGAAGCTTTAATTGCAGATGAGCATACCCAATTTAACCTCACTCAAGATTACAAGGCCTTTTGGTTTCCTGGTGATTGGGATATTTACGAACATTTATACAGTACCACAAAACTATCCGAAATAGATGCCTTAAAATATGTTGGGCATGTTAATTTAGCCCAAACTTACATTCCCGAAAACGCCGTGAATACACCAGTAACTTTAGTTGGTGAGAATGGAGTTCATCTAAGTTTTCACGAGGCCGCATTAGTGGATTATTCCGATATGACTTTAAAAGTTGATACTGAAAATTTGAGTTTCACTAGCAATTTAGTCGGTTCAGAAAACACCGATTACAAGGTGAAAAGAAGTTTGCCGTTTCACACACCGTGGCGTACCGTCCAAATTACCGATAATGCACCAGCATTGATTGAGTCCAACCTAATTGTCAATTTAAATGAGCCTAACAAATTAGGTGATGTTTCTTGGTTTAAACCTATGAAATACACTGGCGTTTGGTGGGAAATGCATTTGGATAAATCGTCTTGGGATTACGGTATGGAATTTATAGATGGTGAATGGAAAGATACAGGAAAAGCCCACGGCCGTCATGGCGCCACCACCGAAAATGTAAAACGATTTATAGATTTTTCAGCTAAAAACAATATCGGAGGTGTGCTGGTTGAAGGATGGAATACCGGTTGGGAACGTTGGATAGGTTTTGAAGACCGTGAAGGCGTATTCGATTTTATCACACCATATCCCGATTACGATATTGACGAAGTTGCTCGTTATGCCAAAGAGAGAGGCGTGCAAATTATCATGCATCATGAGACATCAGCAGCGACGGAAACCTACACGAAGCAACAAGATACCGCATTCGCCTTAATGCAGCATTACGGAATGCATGCGGTGAAAACCGGATACGTTGGAAAAATTTTACCGAAGGGCGAATACCACCACGGACAATACATGGTAAATCACTATAACAATACCGTTGAAAAGGCTGCGAAATATCAGGTGGCTATCAACGCCCACGAACCCATTAAACCCACAGGTTTACGTCGAACCTATCCCAATACCATTTCACGGGAAGGCTTGCGCGGACAAGAATTTAACGCATGGGCCGAAGATGGTGGGAATCCGCCGGAGCATTTGCCCATTGTAGCGTTTACCCGAATGCTAGCTGGACCAATCGACTTCACACCGGGTATTTTCAATATAAAATTTGACGAATACAAAAAAAATAATCAGGTAAATACCACCTTGGCGCAACAGCTTGCTTTGTACGTGGTGATTTATAGTCCGGTGCAAATGGCTGCAGATTTGGTGGAGCACTACGAAGCCAATCCCCAAGCATTACAATTTATCAGAGACGTGGGCGTAGATTGGGAAACAACCAAAGTTTTAAACGGTGCGGTTGGTGATTTTGTAAGCATTGCCAGAAAAGAACGCAACACAGGGAACTGGTTTGTGGGTGGTATCACCGATGAAAATTCTAGAAGTTTGACTTTAGATTTTAGTTTTTTGGATGCGGACGCTAGTTACATTGCCACAATTTATAAAGATGGTATTAATGCGCATTGGGATAAGAATCCACTTGATTTAGAAATTACTAAAACATCCACTATCGATGCCCAAACGGAATTGATAATTAACATGGCTGAAGGTGGTGGTTTTGCGATAAGTTTAATTAAGAATTAAAACGGGAACATTATGAAAACAATAATTACGACACTTATGTTTTTGGCGATGCTTTGCGGTTTTTCGCAAGTGGGAATTAATACAGATACTCCTTTGAGTATGCTCGATATTAATGGGAATTTGTCAGTCAAACATTTAACGCTTCCAGCAAATGGAACAGATACTGGTTTGCAATTAATAGATGATGGTGTTTATATATCTATTAATCCTCAGGTGCAAGATCAAGAGTTTAGATTGCCAAATGCCATTGATGTTCCAGGCAGAATCTATATTATTCGTAACATAAACAATGCACTTACAGCAAGGTTAACTTCAGCTGGGGGATTATTTTTTAAAAGAAATTTCACCAATGATGGAAGAACGGAATTATTTATGTTCGACAATAGTTTAAGAACTATTATAGCCTTTAGTGACGGTGTAAGTTGGAATACATTTAATGATTTTTGATTAACATAACTTTATCAAGTTAACATTTCTTTCCAAAATCTTACTTTTTTAGATTGTATCTTTACATAAAAAAGAAAAATGCTTACTTGGAAAGATGTTATTAATTTCACCGTCAATGGCAACCCAAAACCGGACCGCACAATTACCAAAACTGAGCAAGAGTGGCGAGAACAGCTCACCGACGATCAGTATAGAATCACTCGCAAAAAGGGCACCGAGGCACCTTTTACCGGCGCGCTTTGCCACGCCCACGATCCCGGATTATACAAATGTGTGTGCTGCGATACCACCTTGTTCGACTCTACTATTAAATTCGATTCAAAATCTGGTTGGCCAAGTTTTACACAACCTTATAGGCCTAATGCGGTAAAGTATGAAAAAGACGTTACCTTTGGAATGATACGCGTGGAGATTTTGTGCAATACTTGCGATGCGCATTTGGGTCATGTCTTTCCTGATGGTCCTGAACCAAGCGGACTGCGTTATTGTGTTAATTCAGAGTCCATCACTTTAGAAACCCAACATGAGCACAACTAAATTAGAAATAGCCACCATAGGCGGCGGCTGCTTTTGGTGTACCGAAGCAGTTTTTCAGCGTGTCATAGGTGTTGAGAAAGTGGTTTCGGGTTATTCGGGTGGAACAGTTCCGGGTAAACCTACCTATCGGGAGGTGTGTTCGGGTTTAACCGGTCATGCCGAAGTGATTCAGGTGAGCTTTAATCCCGAAATCATATCTTACCAAGCAATTCTTGAAATTTTTATGACCACTCACGATCCAACCACGCTCAACCGACAGGGAGCCGACGTGGGTACACAATATCGTTCTGTGATTTTTTATCATAACGATATCCAAAAAGAAATAGCGCATCAAGTGATTTCAGAATTACAAAGTTATTTCAGTAATCCCATAGTTACTGAAATTTCACCGCTTACAAAGTTTTTTGAGGCTGAAGATTACCATCAAAATTATTACAATCAGAATCAAGAACAGGGTTATTGTAGTTTTGTAATTTCACCCAAAATTCAAAAACTAAAATCGCAACACGCTTCATATCTAAAACCTGATGCAGCTACACATTGATAATAGCTTTATAGATGAACTTCCGGCAGACGCTGTTACAGACAACCATGTTCGGCAAGTATTTGAGGCGGCTTTTTCGTATGTAAATCCGAAAGTTCCGAAGCAGCCTAAATTACTTCATGTGTCTCCGGAAATGATTGAAGCTGTTGGTTTAAATCTTGAATATGCCAATTCAAAGCAATTTTTGGAAGTATTTTCAGGAACGTCTGTTTATCAAAATACCAAACCATACGCCATGGCTTATGCCGGACATCAATTTGGGAGTTGGGCAGGGCAATTAGGTGATGGTCGTGCCATCAATTTATTCGAAGTCTTACATAACCAGCAACGTTGGGCACTTCAGCTTAAAGGTGCCGGCAAAACACCTTATTCTAGACAAGGCGATGGTTTGGCGGTGTTGCGTTCTTCTATAAGAGAGTATTTGTGTAGTGAAGCCATGTATCATTTGGGTGTGCCAACTACCAGAGCTTTGTGTTTAATTGAAACCGGCGATGACGTTTTAAGAGATATGCTTTATGATGGCAACGCCAACTATGAAAAAGGCGCGATAGTTTGCAGATTAGCACCCAGTTTTATAAGGTTTGGAAATTTTGAATTCTTTGCCGCACGACAAGATTATAAAAATTTAAAGAAACTTACAGATTATACCATCAACCATTTCTACCCACATTTGGGTTCGCCTTCCAAAGAATCTTATAAAAAGTTTTTTGAAGAAGTGAAGCAACGCACACTTAAAATGATTATAGATTGGCAGCGTGTTGGCTTTGTACATGGTGTAATGAATACAGACAACATGTCTATACTTGGCCTCACAATAGATTACGGACCGTGTGGTTGGCTTGAAGGCTTCGAATACAACTGGACGCCCAACACTACCGATGCCGAAAACAAGCGTTACCGTTACGGCAATCAGCCCAATATAGCGTTATGGAATTTGCTGCAATTAGCCAATGCTTTATATCCTTTAGTTGAAGCAACCAAACCTTTTGAAAACATCTTAAATCAGTATAAAATAGATTTTGAAGTGGACTATCTCAACATGATGCGAAGCAAAATTGGTTTGGTACAACAACTTGAAACCGATGCCGATTTAATAACCAGACTAGAGGCATTGTTGTTGAAATACGAAACGGATATGACCATTTTTTTTAGAAAGTTATGCCATTACCAAAAGGGAATGACCACCGAAGGATTTGATTTGATTAGTGAAGCCTTTTATAATGTAGAAGGCCTTCCTGAAACGTTAAAAATGGCATGGCTCAATTGGTTTGGAGATTACAACCACCGACTTCAAATGGAAACGGCCAACGATACACAACGATCTGAGGCTATGAAACGCGTTAACCCAAAGTATGTATTAAGAAATTATATGGCTCAGTTAGCCATAGACGCTGCCAACGTTGGTAACTATGAGTTGATTGACGAATTATTTCAGCTTCTCAAAAAACCGTATCAAGAGCAGCCTGAAAACGAAAAATGGTTTGCAAAACGGCCTGAATGGGCACGTCATAAAGTAGGTTGTTCTATGTTATCTTGCAGTTCTTAAAAATATAAAGGACATTTGAAAAATCACTTTAATATCAT
>NZ_DAISXK010000016.1:0-57855 GCF_036825875.1 Paucihalobacter sp.
TAAAACCCTTTTTAACTACTTTCCAAACCTTTCTCTTGATTTTTTTTAAGGTTTTTTATTATTGTTTTTAATAATCTTATTTACAATAGATTAAGGTCTAAAAATAATTTAAATATTTATTCAAATTTATATTTACACTATACATATATAATGTAATGCTAAAATAGCATGGTTTAATGCAATATTTCTAAACGATTAATATTGTAGAGCTACATTAATCATATTATATTTACACCCAAAATATTATCATATTATGATTGACATAACCCTGCCAGACGGTGCTATAAAATCAGTTGAACTTGGAAGCTCGCCTTTAGATGTTGCCAAATCCATAAGTGAAGGACTTGCGCGCAATATTATTTCTGCTAAATACAATAATACTATTGTAGAAGTATCAACTCCATTAACAGAAAATGGAACACTAACTTTATATACATGGGAACAAGCGGAAGGCAAAAAGGCCTTTTGGCATTCTTCTGCACATGTCTTGGCCCAGGCCTTAGAAGAACTATATGGAAATATTAAACTTACCATAGGCCCTGCAATTGACAATGGTTTTTATTATGATGTTGATTTTGGTGAACAGACCATATCAGAAAAGGATTTTGCCGACATTGAATCGAAAATGCTTGAAATTGCCAGAGGAAAACACGAATTCTCAATGAGATCCGTCAGTAAAGCAGAAGCCTTGAATTACTACACAGAGCAAAATAACGACTATAAAGTTGAATTAATAAGTAACCTTGAAGACGGTTCTATAACTTTTTGTGATCATTCAACTTTTACAGATTTGTGCAGAGGTGGACATATACCAAATACTGGTTTAATAAAAGCAGTGAAAATAATGAGTGTTGCCGGCGCTTACTGGCGAGGTGATGAAAAAAATAAACAACTCACTAGAGTTTACGGTATTTCCTTTCCTAAACAAAAGGATTTAACTACCTATTTAGAACTCTTAGAGGAAGCAAAAAAACGCGATCATAGAAAATTAGGAAAAGAACTCGAACTCTTTACTTTCTCAAAAAAGGTAGGACAAGGCTTACCATTATGGTTGCCTAAAGGTGCAGCACTTAGAGAACGTCTAGAAAATTTTCTAAAAAAAGCACAAAAAAAGGCAGGTTACGAAATGGTTATTACGCCTCATATTGGTCAGAAAGAACTATATGTTACCTCTGGTCATTATGCTAAATATGGTGAAGACAGTTTTCAGCCTATAAAAACACCAGCCGAAGGTGAAGAATTTCTTTTAAAACCAATGAATTGTCCACACCATTGTGAGATATATAACAGTCGACCCTTTTCATATAAAGAACTACCAAAACGCTATGCTGAATTTGGTACCGTATATAGGTATGAGCAAAGTGGCGAGTTACACGGTTTGACCAGAGTGAGAGGCTTCACCCAAGATGATGCTCATATTTTCTGTACGCCAGATCAGTTAGATCAAGAATTTAAAAATGTAATTGACCTTGTACTATATGTATTCGGCTCTTTAGGCTTTGAAGATTTCACTGCGCAAGTTTCTTTACGTGACCCAGAAAAACCAGAAAAATACATCGGATCCGCTGAAAATTGGAAAAAAGCAGAACAAGCAATCTTAAAAGCAGCCAAAGAGAAAAATCTGAATTTTGTTATTGAGACTGGTGAAGCTGCTTTTTATGGGCCAAAGCTCGATTTTATGGTAAAGGACGTTTTAGGTAGAAATTGGCAGTTAGGTACAATCCAGGTTGATTATAATCTTCCTGAGAGATTTGATTTAACCTATAAAGGCAGCGACAATGAATTGCACCGACCAGTAATGATTCATCGTGCACCTTTTGGAAGTATGGAACGGTTTATTGCCATATTACTAGAACATTCCGGTGGAAATTTCCCATTGTGGCTCGTGCCTGAACAAGCCATTATTATATCAATTAGCGAGAAATTTGAAAAATACGCTGAAAAAGTTTTAAATTTGATGGAAAATGACGAAATTCGCGCCCTCGTAGATAATCGCAACGAAACAGTAGGTAAGAAAATTCGCGAAGCCGAAATGAATAAAATACCGTATATTGTAATTGTTGGCGAGAATGAAGAGACAGAAAATAAGTTATCTGTGAGAAAGCACGGAGGAGAAGATCTCGGCTTATTAAGCCTTGAAGAATTTTCGAATCTCATAAAGGAAGAAGTAAAAGGAAGTTTAAAAACTTTTGAAGTTTAAGTTTAATTTAAATATATAAGTCATAGCAATACGTAGAACAAGAGGTACTCGCGGAAGTAGAGAAATCAAAGAAGATGCGCACAGAATTAACTCTAAAATTAGAGTTGACGAAGTAAGATTAGTTGGAGAAAATATAGAAGTTGGTATTTACCCAATTAGAAAGGCATTGGAACTTGCCGATGAACAAGGATTGGATTTGGTTGAAATTTCACCAAATGCAAAACCTCCGGTTTGCAAAATAATGGATTACAAAAAATTCCTTTACGAGCAAAAAAAGCGGGAAAAAGTACTGAAAGCGAAAGCTACCAAGGTTGTGATTAAAGAAATTAGATTTGGACCACAAACCGATGATCACGATTACGAGTTTAAAAAGAAAAATGCTGAGAAATTCCTTAAGGATGGTGCAAAGTTAAAAGCTTTCGTGTTTTTTAAAGGACGTTCAATCATTTTTAAAGAACAAGGCCAGATATTATTATTAAGATTAGCTCAAGACCTTGAAGATGTCGGTAAAGTAGAACAACTTCCTAAATTAGAAGGAAAGCGCATGACCATGTTCATTGCACCTAAAAAAGTAAAATAAGCCCAAAGAAGCATTTAGCTTTAATGGATGAAAACAATAAGCGAAACGTAAATTAAATAAATAGGAGAAATGCCTAAAATGAAAACTAAATCAAGTGCTAAGAAACGTTTCAAACTAACTGGCACGGGTAAAATTAAAAGAAAGCACGCTTTTAAAAGTCATATCTTGACTAAAAAATCTAAAAAGCGTAAGCTTGCTTTGACACATGATACATTAGTACATGAGTCTGATGAAAATAATGTTAAAATCATGTTACGTTTAAAGTAACATCGTTTTAATATTGGTTAAAACAATTTATAAACCCTGGAGTTAGGCAGTAAAAGAGTTATGAGTTTTGAGTGATGAATGACGAGGTTTGAATAAAACCGTTAGTTCAAAACAAAAAAATAAAATTAACCGCCTACTACAAAAAACAATTAAAATTATGCCAAGATCAGTAAATTCAGTTGCGAAAAGAGCCAGAAGAAAAAAGGTTCTAAAGCAAGCTAAAGGCTACTTCGGAAGACGTAAAAACGTTTGGACAGTAGCAAAAAATGCGGTAGACAAAGCGATGTTGTATTCGTACAGAGACCGCAGAAACAAAAAGAGATCATTTCGTGCTTTATGGATTATGCGTATTAATGCTGGTGCAAGACTACACGGAATGTCTTATTCAAAGTTTATGGGAAAACTTAAAGCTAACAATGTTGACTTGAACCGTAAGGTTTTAGCCGATTTAGCAATGAACCACCCAGAAGCTTTTGAAGCAATAGTTAACAAAGTTAAGTAAGGCTTTTAGCCTAATAATAACCACATTTCGCTTAGAAAATCCGATTCTTTATAGAGTCGGATTTTTTTTGTGCATTAGTGATTGCAGCAAGATCCTTTTTATTTTAAAAAAAACAAAAAGATATGGCGGAAAGCACAACCCCACCAACTTTCAAAAAAGTTGGGGGTAACGCCCTAAAATTAAAATTTATGTCTTTTGCTTTTTCTTTTTAGCCGCTGGAAACAAAACATTGTTTAATATAAGTCTGTAGCCAGGTGAAGTTGGATGCAGATCCAATTCTGTTTTTGGGTCTCCTACTCTATGAGTGTAATCTTCGGGATCATGACCGCCGTAGAAGGTAAAAAAACCTTTACCCTTTATGCCATGGATGTATCTTGCTTCACCACTAGATTTATTTTCTCCCATAACCAACACGTTCGATTTAATTTCGTCACGCGTAAAAGAAGTTGTTTGACCCATAAAACCTTTGACTAAGGCTGTGTGGTTTTGAGTAAGCATGGTTGGAATTGGATCCCATTTGGCTGAGTATTCCATTAAGGAAAAATAATCGGTCATTTTTGGTACTTGTCTTTTCTGAGTCATATCTATAGACGAAAACTCATATACATTTGGATTTCGCTCTAATGTGAAATTGGTAAAGGCAAACGTTTTATTATAATCTATTTTATTTTGATATCCGGGATCGGAGCCATCACCATCAAACATTGGTTCGCAAATATCAACACCTTCGGCGGCTAAAGCAATATCAAAACTATCCGTTGCAGAACACATCGCAAACATAAATCCACCACCCACAACATAATCTCTAATTTTTAGAGCTACAGCTAATTTTGCTTGCGAAACTTTTTCGTAACCCAATTTTTGGGCCAAGGCTTCTGCTTCTCTTTTTTCTTCAATATACCAAGCAGCCGAACGATATGCTCTGTAAAACTTTCCGTATTGACCTGTAAAATCTTCGTGATGTAAATGAAGCCAATCATAGAGCAACAACTCGTCGTTTAGAACTTCTTCGTCATAAATGGTTTCGTATGGGATTTCGGCGTAAGTTAGGACTAAAGTTACAGCATCATCCCAGGGAACATCCGATTTTGGAGTGTAAACCGCTATTTTTGGGGCCTTTTCTAATATAACGGCTTCCATGTTTTGGGATGGACTATCTATCAGTTCCAGAATTTCATTTGCTTTTGAATCAGAAATTAATTCATATGAAACGCCTCTTATTTTACATTCGCGTTCGATACTTTCAATATGCGGTAACAAAAATGAACCACCGCGATAATTGAGTAACCATTTTACTTTTAATTCTCTCTCTAAGGTCCAATATGTAATGCCATAAGCCTTTAAATGGTTTGCTTGACTATCTGCATCCATTGGGATTAGCAAATAAGATGCATGCATTTTGGTAATCATGAATACAGCAAAAATTAATAGTACTTTCTTTATCATATTATACTTTTTCAGAATTACATTTAGTTATACTCAATTATATAGAAATAATATTTGCTGGTGAACTACTTGTGTAAAATAGTTAAATATATAAATATTATAACAGGACAGTTCGTAATTTATTATTACTTTAAGAAGAATCACCAAAAAACACGACTTTAAGTGCTGTTATTTAGCGGTAATATTTAAGGGATTTTTTGTGGATTTATTGCCATTTAGTAACGTGGCAATTATCTTTGTAGATTCAAACTGTTCAGCAATTATTTTGATAAAAACAGTAATAGGAATAGCCATTATTAAACCTGCAATACCCCATATATAGCCCCAAAACATTAGCATGATTAAAATTGCAATTACATTTATAGAGAATGATTTACCCATAAAAATTGGCTCTAGAATAGCGCCAAATAACACCTGTACAGCTGTAATTGTTAGTATGAAGAACAATAAAGTTGAATAAACGTCCATTTCTACAAACGCGAAAAAGGCCAAGAGTATAACCGAAATAAAAGAACCAACCATTTGAACAAAATTGATTAGAAAGGCAAACAATCCCCAAAACAAAGGAAAACTAACTCCAAAAAAATAGCATGCCAAACCGATTCCGATTCCAGTGAAGAGACTTACGGAGAACTTCACCTTGATAAAGGTTATTAAATCTTTTTCAATTTTAATAAAGGTTTTAATGGAAGTTCGTTCTTGTTTTAATATAGTTTGATTCATTAATTTTTGAATATTAATAGATTCTACTAACCATAAAACCACAAAGAACGTGGTCATCAAAGCTCTTGTCAAAACATTATTAATAACACCTAGAGTCGTAGCTATACTACCTTGACCTATATATTCTTCAAAGGTATTTCTATTGATTTGAACATTCAATCCAAAAACTGTTTCTAAATAATCTGTGAATTGATGTAATTTCACACTGGCATTTTGCAAAAACCCATCTTTAGTAGCAACTATCTCTCTACTTGTAAGTTGAATAAGTTCAACACCTAATTTAATAGCAGCAAAAACAATTAATAAAACGATTACAACACTCACATATTTTGGCACATTTCGTTTATTAAGCCAACGCATAATAGGCAAAAATAGCAATGCAATAAACATAGAAGAAAAAAGCGGTACAAAAATAAACGCCAGTTGTTTTAGTATTATAAACATAACTGGAACTGCTATTATCAGCAAAAGAATATTAGTTGTACGGCGTTCTTGAAGCATTAAATTAAATATTTCAGTAAAAATAATTCAAAAAGCCGAAAATGAAATGATTAAAATCTAATATTAAGATTAATTTCACGTTATCAGAAAGGAACATCGTTTTCATTGTTTCCGAATGCCTCATCTGCTGATGGCAAATTATCAGGTTTAAAGGTGTCATCGTTTGCGGCAGCGTTCATTTTAGAATGAAACTCTCCGAATGGCGTTTCAAAATCATCCAAATTATCAAATTTACCTAAATGACCAATAAACTTCATTCTGATATTATCAAGCCCACCATTACGATGTTTGGCCACAATAAATTCAGCCTGGCCCTCCGTTGGCGAGCGTTCATCATCATCCCATTCATCAATTTTATAATATTCGGGACGATAGATAAACGAAACAATATCGGCATCTTGCTCAATAGCGCCCGATTCTCTTAAATCGGAAAGTAAAGGTCTTTTACTACCACCACGTGTTTCAACAGCACGCGACAACTGAGATAAGGCAATAACAGGTAGTTCAAGTTCTTTAGCCAAAGCTTTTAGGTTACGAGAAATTGTTGATATCTCTTGTTCTCGGTTTCCGCCTTTTTGGCTGCCTCCAGCAGTCATTAATTGCAAATAATCCACCACAATTAGTTTAATTCCGTATTGTGAAGACAATCGTCTAGCCTTTGCGCGCAAATCAAAAATAGATAATGACGGTGTGTCATCTATATAAAGCGGCGCTTGTTCTAAAGCTTTTACCTTAACGTTTAATTGTTCCCATTCATGTTTTTCAAGTCTACCGGTACGTAGTTTTTCTGAAGACAGTCCTGTTTCACTTGAAATTAAACGAGTTATAAGCTGAACTGAAGACATCTCTAATGAAAAAAAAGCCACTGGAATATTTGCATTCACAGCTATGTTTCGTGCCATAGACAAGGTTAATGCAGTTTTACCCATACCAGGTCTTGCTGCTATAATCACCAAGTCGCTTGGCTGCCAACCAGACGTTAATTTATCTAATTTATCAAAGCCTGACGGAATACCACTCAAACCTTCTTTATTAGCAATTTCTTCAATTTTTTTCTTGGCTTGAATTACTAAACTTTGGGCTGTTTCGGTTGATTTTTTGACATTGCCTTGCGTTACTTCGTATAATTTAGCTTCGGCATTATCTAATAAATCGAAAACATCTTTAGTTTCATCGTAAGCTTCTTCAATAATTTCGCTTGAAATTTTAATTAAACTTCGCTGGATGAATTTTTGTAAAATAATACGTGCATGAAATTCAATATGCGCAGAAGATGATACACGTTGGGTTAAAGAAATAAGGTAAAAATCGCCTCCGACGGTATCTAATTTTAAATCTTTTTTTAATTGGCTAGAAACGGTTAATAAGTCAACTGGTTGGCTATCTTGAAAGAGTTTATATATCGCTTCAAAAATATGTTGATGGGCTTCTTTATAGAATGCTTCTGGACTTAAAATATCAATAACTTCATCAACGCCTTTTTTATCAATCATCATTGCCCCAAGAACAACTTCTTCTAAATCAATAGCTTGAGGTGGTATTTTGCCTTTCTCTAAACTTATAAGCGTGCTTTTATCAACTTTATATGCAGGGGTTGGATTGGTTTGTTTCATAACAGCGAAAGTAATTAAAAGGTATCGATAAAAGGTACATAAAAATATTTAGAATCTCAACAGGTCATCAACATTTCAACTGTTAATAACTCCAATATATTGTTGATAAGCATAAAAAAAACCGAAATAAACTATTTCGATTTTTATATATCGTTAATTGAGTTTGAATTAACCTTTAAACACACCCATATTTTCATATTTATCCATACGTTGTTTAACCAAATCCTTTGGTGATAATTTATTTAGCACCTCAAAAGATTTCAGAATGGCTTTTTGAACGGATAAAAAAGTTGTTTCTCTGTCGGTATGAGCACCGCCAAGTGGTTCTTTAATGATTTCATCTACCAACTTTAGTTTTTTCATATCAGGGGCTGTCAATTTTAAAGCTTCGGCTGCCTGTTCTTTATATTCCCAGCTTCGCCATAGGATCGATGAACACGATTCAGGAGAAATAACCGAATACCAAGTGTTTTCTAACATTAAAACGCGATCACCAACACCAATGCCTAAAGCACCACCTGAAGCACCTTCACCAATAATAACCGTAATAATTGGTACTTTCAGTCGGGTCATTTCTAAAATATTTCGCGCAATGGCTTCTCCTTGACCACGTTCCTCCGCTTCCAAACCTGGATAAGCACCAGGCGTATCTATTAATGTTAAAACTGGTATTCCAAATTTCTCAGCCGATTTCATCAATCGAAGTGCCTTGCGGTAACCCTCAGGGTTTGACATTCCGAAGTTTCTATATTGTCTAGTTTTTGTATTAAAACCCTTTTGCTGACCGACAATCATAAAAGACTGTTCACCTATTTTTCCTAAACCGCCAACCATGGCTTTGTCATCTTTTACACCTCTATCACCGTGAAGCTCAAGAAACGTTTCGCCACACAAAGCTCTTATATGATCCATTGTGTATGGCCGGTTCGGATGACGCGATAATTGAACGCGCTGCCAAGGCGTTAAGTTCTTATAAATTTGGGTTTTAGTCGCGATAAGTTTCTTTTCAATTTGCTGGCAGGTCTGGGTGACATCTACATCGCTTTCCTTACCTATCACTTGACATTTTGCTAGTTGCTCTTGTAATTCTTTAATGGGAAGTTCGAATTCTAAATACTCCATCAGAAACAAATTTTAGTTATAGTTAGTGCACAAAACTACAATTTTTTAGCGTTAATTCTTAAAATTTATAATGAACTTATCAAAACCAATTTCTACTTAAATTGTATGTAATTAAGCTAAAATGTTTATGCATTTACCTTAGAATAGCCAGTTCTTTTTGATTTCAATTTAGAATTTTTCAGGATGGCATCGGCAAGAACAATAAATAAAATTAATGCAACTCCTACATAAAAAAGCGGACTCATAATTTCCTTTTCTGGAAACAAAATAACGGCTAAAATTATCCCGTAAACGGGCTCGAGATTATAACTTAGTACCACCGTGTATGGACTGATAAAGCGCATAATATGAACAGAGCCTATAAAGGCATAAGCGGTACAGATTGAACCCAAAATAAAAAGAAAAATCCAATCGGATGTGCTTAATTTAAAATATTCAACCGAAAAACCACCTTTGAAAATTAAAAGAAACAGGCTTATAAAAATGATACCACTCAAAAATTCATAAATAGAAATTGTGGTGGCATTATACTTTTCAATAAATCTGCCATTAATTACTGCAAATAAGGACGATAAAAACGCCGAAATTATTCCTAGTATGATACCGTTTATATAACGCATTTCACTTCGGGTGATTAAAATTAAACCAACCACGACAAGCAGCCCAAATAAAATTTCGTAAAATCTAATTTTTCGTTTGAAAAATATCGGTTCAATGAAGGAGGCAAAAAATGCACCTGTTGAAAAGGTTGCGAGTGTTAATGATACATTGGATTGATTGATAGCTTCAAAAAAAGTAATCCAATGCAAGGCGATAATAATGCCGGCAACTGCAAATTTTAGGATGGTGGCTTTACTAAGTTGAATACTGGTTTTAGTAAGCCATGCAAACATCAGCATCAATATCACTGCAATAAGCATTCTAAACCATACAAGTGGAATGGAGCCAATGGTGATTAATTCACCCAAAATAGCAGTAAATCCAGCAATAAATACTAAAAAATGAAGATGTAAATAATGTTTTAGCTTATCGTTTGGCATTGTATAACAGATAAATAGCTAAAATACCAAAAACTACATTTGGAAGCCATACCGCCACTAGCGGTGGGAAATCTGATTGCTCCGCCATGACTCCAAATACCTTATCGAAAAATACAAAAATCATGGCTATGGATATACCGAAAGCCAGATTAACGCCCATTCCGCCACGTCGTTTTATTGATGAAACAGCCACAGCAATAATGGTCAGAATAAATACCGAAACGGGTAAACTCCATTTTTTATATTTAACCACTTCGTAACGTCCGATATTTGAGGAGCCACGTAACTTTTCCTTTTCTATAAAATCGTTCAATTCATTATAGCTCAATGTTTCAGCCATATAAGTTACGGGTGACAAATCGTCTAAATCAAAATCAAAAATAGTGTCTTTCCTTCTGGCTACTTCAATGATATCATTGCTTTCACCAACTCTACGTTTTACATATTGAATCAACCTAAAGGTGCTGTCTTCTTCATTGTATCTTATATTGTCGGCAAATATTTTATACTCCATCACATTTCCTTTAAAATGTTCTAAAGTAAAATTATAACCTGTTTTATTCAAAGCATCAAATCGACTTACATATATAATGTCATTTTCGTTGATTTGCCTGTAAATATTTTCGGTTTCTTGTACTTTTTTACCTTTTGAAAGGTATTCATATTTAAATTCATTAAATCCTTTACTGGCAATAGGTGCTAAAATTAAACCTAATAATAATGCAAAAGCAGATACAATACTAGCTCCTATTATGTAAGGCCTTAAAAATCTAGAAAATGACACGCCCGAACTAAGAAATGCTACAATTTCAGTATTATTTGCAAGTTTTGAAGTAAACCAAATCACCGATAAAAATAAAAATAGAGGAAACAATAAATTGGCAAAATATATCGTAAAGTTCAAATAGTAGTTAGCCACAGCACCAAATGGTGCTTCATTAGCCAGAATTTTTCCTATTTTTTCAGCTAAATCTACCGTTATTCCAATAGGAATAAAAAGCAGTAGCATCATTGTAAAGGTTAAAAGATATCGCTTTAATATGTACCAGTCTAAAATTTTCAATCCTTCTAAAAATTTTTAATTATAAATAAGCTTTGAGCTGAACATTTATTTTTCAAATTAAAGTCTTTTATCCATTTGTTTCACCATCATTTCTTTCCACACTTTAAAATCACCGGCAATAATATGCTTTCTCGCTTCACGAACCAACCAAAGATAAAATCCTAAATTATGAATGGTAGCAATTTGCTTACCGAGTAATTCATTTACTGTAAATAAATGACGTAAATAAGCTTTAGAATATTCTAAATCCACAAAAGTAATATCCATTTCATCAATTGGTGAAAAATCGTCGGCCCATTTTTTATTGTTGATGTTGATGGTTCCGTGCGCTGTAAACAACATACCATTCCTGGCATTCCGCGTTGGCATCACGCAATCAAACATATCTACACCTAACGCTATATTTTCTAAAATATTGATAGGTGTGCCAACGCCCATAAGGTACCTTGGTTTTTCTTGTGGTAAAATATCGCAAACAACCTCGGTCATGGCGTACATTTCTTCCGTGGGCTCTCCTACCGATAAGCCTCCTATAGCGTTGCCTTCAGCATTTACCCCTGCAATATACTCGGCAGATTGCATACGCAAATCCTTATAAGTACTTCCTTGTACAATTGGGAAAAATGTTTGTTTATAATCGTATTTAAATGGCGTAATTTCAAGGTGTTTTAAACATCTTTCCAGCCAACGGTGGGTCATATGCATAGAACGCTTGGCGTAATTATAATAGCATGGATAGGGTGTACATTCATCAAAAGCCATGATGATATCGGCACCGATGGTTCGTTGAATTTCCATAACATTTTCGGGTGTAAAAACGTGATAACTCCCATCAATATGACTTTTGAATTTAACGCCTTCTTCCTTAATTTTTCTATTGGCAGATAAGGAGTACACTTGATAACCACCAGAATCGGTTAATATATTTCTATCCCAATTAATAAACTTGTGCAAACCACCGGCTTGTTCAAGAATATTGGTTTGTGGCCTAAGGTAAAGATGGTAGGTATTTCCTAAAATTATATCGGGATTAATGTCGTTTTTCAATTCTCTTTGGTGAACACCTTTTACAGTTCCAACGGTTCCAACTGGCATGAAAATAGGTGTTTCAATTTCACCGTGATCTGTGATTAATGTGCCCGCTCTTGCTTTAGTTTGTGCGTCTTTAGCTTTTATATTAAATATCATAATTTTTCTTCGCTCAATTGGCAAAGATAATTAACTAGAATGACTGGCGACGAGAAAAATTGAATTGTTAGCAAATGCTCGCAATTCGTTAATAACTGATAGAAATCTGTTTTTGTTTAGGGGTTTGAAAAACCTATTTTTGACCCATCTAATTTAAATAACAAATCATGCCCGATATTAAAGCATTAACGCTTCTTACCTCTCAAGTAAGAAGAGATATTTTAAGAATGGTTCACAAGGTAAATTCTGGTCATCCAGGCGGCTCACTTGGTTGTACGGAATTTTTTGTCGTACTCTATAAGGTTATTATGAATCATAAAAAAGAATTTAACATGGACGGTGTTGGTGAAGACCTATTCTTTTTATCAAACGGTCATATTTCACCGGTATTCTATAGCGTTTTAGCAAGAACTGGTTATTTTGAGGTTGAGGAGTTGAGTACTTTCAGACTGATTAACTCAAGACTTCAAGGCCATCCCACCACGTACGAAGGCTTACCTGGCGTAAGAATTGCTTCCGGGTCTTTAGGTCAAGGCATGTCGGTTGCTATTGGTGCAGCTCAAACCAAAAAGCTTAATAACGACTCTAGTTTGATATACAGTCTTCACGGTGATGGCGAACTACAAGAAGGCCAAAACTGGGAGGCGATCATGTATGCTGCTGGAAATAAAATTGATAATTTAATTGCTACTGTAGATTTAAACGGTCAGCAAATTGATGGCGCCACAGATGATGTATTACCTATGGGTAATATTAAAGAAAAATTTGAGGCTTTCGGTTGGGTTGTGGTTGAAATCAATGAAGGCAACAATATTGAAGCCATAATTGAAGGAATGAATCTTGCCAAATCTAAAACTAACCAACAAAAACCCGTTTGCGTCTTGTTAAAAACAATAATGGGCAATGGTGTAGATTTTATGATGCATACACATGCGTGGCATGGTAAAGCGCCAAACGACGAACAATTGGCGATAGGTTTAGCTCAAAATGAAGAAACTTTAGGTGATTATTAAAAACCGTTTTTGAATAAAGAATTAAGTAAAATTTAAAGATACCCATTTTCGTGGGCATATAGAATGAAAACATACACAAATACAGGAAATAAAGACACACGTTCAGGCTTCGGCGCTGGCTTAACAGAATTAGGACAAACCAATGACAATGTGGTAGCACTTTGTGCCGACTTAATTGGCTCATTAAAAATGGACGACTTCAAAAAAAATCATCCGGAGCGTTTTTTTCAGGTTGGTATCGCGGAAGCCAATATGATTGGCATTGCCGCTGGTATGACCATTGGTGGAAAAATTCCGTTCACAGGAACCTTTGCTAATTTTTCTACAGGTAGAGTTTACGACCAGATTAGACAAAGTGTAGCCTATTCCAACAAAAATGTGAAAATTTGTGCTTCTCACGCAGGTGTTACTTTAGGTGAAGACGGCGCTACGCATCAAATATTAGAAGATATTGGTTTAATGAAAATGTTGCCAGGAATGGTCGTCATTAATCCATGTGATTACAATCAAACTAAAGCTGCTACCAAAGCAATTGCGGATTATGTCGGACCCGTATATTTAAGATTTGGTAGACCAAGTGTACCAAACTTTACACCTGAAAATCAAACTTTTGAAATTGGAAAAGCATTACATCTAATCGAAGGTACTGACCTTACAATTCTAGCCACAGGTCATTTGGTTTGGGAAGCATTAGAAGCCGCAAAAGCACTTGATGCGCAAGGTATTTCTGCTGAAGTAATAAATATTCATACCATCAAACCTTTAGATGATCAAGCCATTATCAATTCAGTGCGTAAAACAGGTTGTGTGGTAACTTGTGAAGAACACAACTTTTTGGGTGGTTTAGGCGAAAGTGTAGCTAGAGTTCTTAGCGAAAATATACCAACGCCTCAAGAGTTTGTTGCTACCAAGGATACTTTTGGCGAATCCGGAACACCTGCCCAGTTAATGGACAAATATGGCTTAAATAGTAATGCAATAATTTCAGCAGCTAAAAAGGTGATATCCAGAAAATAAGTAAAGGCAATCTGCGTTATATATGTTAAACTGACTTAACTGAATTTATTTTAAGGTAGGATAAATATTAATTAAGCTGTTAAATACAAAACATAAATATGAGCAGAATAATTTTTTCTTTAGGATTAATAATGATTAGTTGCATTACATTAAATGCACAGAACGAAGGTGGATTTGGTATTAAAGGTGGTTTAAATTACAGCGGTAATGGAGATTTCTTTAATTCAGTAAGTTCAAATTCGGAAGACCCTGGTAATAACATTGGTTATCACGTAGGTATTTTCGGAAAAATAGGCAACAAGCTATATTTAAGGCCTGAGTTGGTTTACACCAAGATTAAAAGCGATTACGATAGTGGTGATTTAGACATCACCAAATTAGACTTACCAATATTGGTTGGTGTAAAAGTGGTTGGCCCTTTGCACATTTTCGCTGGCCCTTCATTACAATATCTCTTAAATACTGAATTTGAAGGTATAAGTATAGACGACATAGAAAATGACTTTTCTATTGGTTTCAACTTCGGAATTGGTTTAAGTTTTAATTCTTTCGGAATTGACTTACGCTACGAAAGAGGTTTTAATGAAAACGAAGGAACTTTTCTTGATAATAATTTAGGAATTGGTGGCAGAATAGATACGCGACCAGAACAACTTATACTCAGTTTATCCGTAAATTTACTTTAATAAAAAAAGCCACTCGAAAGTGGCTTTTTTTTTAGGAATTTTCAGGATATGTTGGATCTAAATAATCTGGTGTTTCATTACCGTTAGAATCTGGAAACACAATTGTACCGTCGGGATTGATAATGATTTCATCACGGGTTGGCACGCCGTCTCCATCATCATCAGGATCTAAATAATTTGGGATGCGGTCACCGTCTGTATCATCGTTAAATAAATTGAAATCTCCATCTAAATCTTCCATATACGAAGGAATACCATCGTTATCGTGGTCTAATACTTCGGTTTGGTATAATTCAAACTTAAAAATAAGATTGGAATAAACAGGAACTCCGAAAGGCGGTGTTGCAAAATAGGCCAATCCAGAAGGGATAAACATTACGCCAACTCCATAATCGAAGTATTGCACCGTGCCATCACCATTTATTGTGAATGAAGAAGCCACGTTGAACTTAGGCATAACTCTATTCCATCCTGGAACTACGTTTGTTAAATCGAAAACAACAGGGCTTGCAGAGCTATCAAAGACTGTTGCATTTTGTAAATTTCCAGAATAACGTACCCTTACATTATCTGAAAAATTAGGACGCGCTTCTCCTCCACCTTGATTTAAACTGAGTATATAATAAGTGTATTCTATGTCCCTAAAAGTAGTTGTGAATGCATCGACATTGCCCATTAACATTCTATTATTATCAGGATCAGGTAGCGCAAGGTAGTTGCCATCTTCATCTTTTGGCAATTCTGAAATGACAATATCATCAATCGTTAAATCTCCTTCGCCTTGTAAATCGCCCCAATTGTAATAATGCGTTTCAAAGTACCCTATTAAGGAGTCATTATCCGTCAATTGTTGCTCGGAACGGTCACGTTCTGGAACAGGAACAAAATCAGGATCATCAGGAGAACATCCTATTCCAATTACTAATATAGCAAGTGCTAAGACGGTAAATATTCTTTTCATTTTGTTCATTTTATACTGTTAGGCTAATGTTTTAGACAGAAACAGTGTCAATATTGCTTATTTTTGAGGGTGCAAGATACAATTTTATAATATTTTTGTATCATAAGATTAACGTAGTTTTTTATCTATTTTATATGCGTGTTGATAAATTTTTGTGGTGTGTTAGATATTTTAAAACAAGAAGTATCGCGACGGAAGCCGTGAAAAAAGGTCATGTTAAAATTAATGGTCAGGTGGTTAAACCCAGTAGAGAAGTTTATCCGCTTGATGAAATTGAGTTGAGAAAAGATCAGATCAATTATAAACTAAAGATTAACGATCTGCCAGAAAGCAGATTAGGTGCAAAGTTAGTAGATATTTATCGCACCGATATCACCCCAAAAGAATCATTTGAAGCTTTAGAATTATTAAAATATTCAAAAGATTACTACCGCAAAAAAGGCACGGGACGTCCAACCAAAAAAGACCGCAGAGACATTGAAGACTATAAAGAAGAAGACAAAGACGATGCAAAACTTTAACTCGCATTACTGGAACGAGCGCTACTCAAAAAATGAAACGGGATGGGATTTGGGTGTGATATCAACACCTCTTAAATCTTATATTGATCAGATTGAAAATAAAAGTTTGAGAATTTTAATTCTAGGTGCTGGGAACAGTTACGAAGCAGAATATCTTTGGTGTTTAGGATTCAAAAATATTTCTATTATAGATTTAGCGTCTAAACCTCTTGTGGAATTTAGAAACCGCTTGCCTGAATTTCCTTTTGAGCAAACTATTTTAGGTAATTTTTTTGATCTAAATGAAGCCTACGATTTGATTCTTGAACAAACTTTTTTTTGTGCTTTGTCTCCATCACAAAGAACTTTGTATGTTACCAAGTGTTCAGAATTACTTAATGTAAAAGGAAAACTTGCAGGTGTTTTATTCAATTTCGAATTGACCGAAATAGGACCACCATTTGGAGGAAGTGAAAGCGAATACCAAAGACTTTTTAGTTCGTACTTTGATTTAAAGACATTAGAGGTATGTTATAATTCAGAACCCTCAAGAAAAAACAAAGAACTCTTTTTTATATTTGAAAAAAAATAATTGATATGGGCAAAAGCAAACAAATAATATTGACACATGAGGCCATTGTTCACAAAATAAAACGCATTGCTTATCAAATTTACGAAGATAATGTTAACGAAAAAGATTTAATTTTAGCTGGTATTGAAGGCAATGGCTTATTACTTGCTGAAGAACTTAAAATAGTAATTGAAGAAATTTCTGGTATTAAGGTGCATCTTTGCCATGTTCAAATTGATAAAAAAAATCCTAGAAATCAAATAAAAACTTGTTTGCCAGAGGAATCGTACACAAATAAATCATTGGTATTAGTAGATGATGTGTTAAATTCTGGAAGCACACTTATTTATGGTATCAAGCATTTTTTAAATGTTCCCTTAAATCAATTTAAAACCGTTGTTTTGGTAAATAGAAATCATAAAAAATATCCGGTAAAAGCAGATTTTAAAGGAATTTCACTTTCAACCTCTATCAATGAGCATGTTGAAGTAGTACTAAATAAAGGGCAATTTGAGGCTTATTTAGTTTAGTATTTCTATGATATCAAGTGCTATTTGCTCTACACTTTTGCCATCAACTACAATTTTATGATGGGCTTGTTGATAGTAATAATTCCGCTCAAATAAATGTTTGCGAATAAAATCATTTAATCCGCTTTCGTTATTTAAATGATTTATTAAAGGTCTGGTTGAAATTTCTGAAGCCAAACGACCCGTGAGTGTATCCACTGAAGCCTTTAAATAAATAACCACATTGATAGATTCAATTAGTTTCTTCATATTATCACCATAGCAAGGTGTCCCACCGCCTAAGGAAACAACTGTTCTTTGAAGACCTAAAACTTCCTTAAGAAACAACTGTTCTTGAGTTCTGAAAAATAGCTCTCCTTTAGTTTTAAAAATATCAGAAATGGTTAAACCCAGCTGCTCTTCAATGTAATTATCAAGATCTAAATATTCAAATTTAAGTTTTCGGGCCAAATTTTTTCCGACAATCGACTTTCCAGAACCCATATATCCAACTAAAAAAACACTCATATTCACGTTCTTAAATATTCATAAATTTATGCTCAAAAATACTTGAAAAAAAACGAACAATTAATCAGGAAAAAACATTTGTATTATAAATTAATCGTTTTATATTTGCACCCTCGAAAGAGGAACCGACCTGGTAGCTCAGTTGGTAGAGCATCTCCCTTTTAAGGAGAGGGTCCTGGGTTCGAGCCCCAGCCAGGTCACTTAAAGTTAAGCGTTTGCTTAGCTTTTTTTTTATCTTTACTTCAGTTTTTATTGCGCACGTGGCGGAATTGGTAGACGCGTTAGGTTGAGGGCCTAATGACCGCTTAGGTTGTGGAAGTTCGAGTCTTCTCGTGCGCACTAATATCCTTTTATAAATTATTTATAAAATTTGTTAAACAAGTCCGTTATTGTTGAAAATAATGTAATTTTGTTTAACTTTTTTAATTCAACAATGAACAACGTTAAGAGTAAATTTAGCATAAAAGATCTAGAAAATCTAACGGGTATCAAAGCCCACACCATTCGCATTTGGGAAAAAAGATATAACTTACTGTCTCCCAGCAGAACAGATACCAATATTAGGTTTTACGAGCTTGCCGATTTTCAAAAATTACTTAACGTTAGCTACCTTAATAACAACGGTTATAAAATATCTAAAATTGCTACTTTAGATGAGAAAAAAATACCTGAATTGGTTAGACAAATTGCTGCAAAAAGTAATTTAGATAGTCATGCCATCAATTCGTTTAAATTGTCAATGCTTAATTTTGACCAAGTTTTGTTTTACAAAACTTACGAACGCTTAGAAAAAGAAAAATCATTTCGTGACATTTTTTTCACCATATTTATCCCGCTACTTACAGAACTCGGTTTACTTTGGCAAACTGATACCATCACACCTGCGCATGAACATTTTTTAACGTCCTTAATTCGTCAGAAAATATTAATTAATACCGAAAATATTCAGTCAAATTCCGAAACAAGTACCAGAACTTTCGTTTGTTATCTACCAGATAACGAAGTACATGAACTTGGTTTGATGTACATCAATTATGAAATTGTAGCTCACGGTCATCATTCAATATTTCTAGGTCAAAGTGTGCCGTTGGACAGCTTGGTTGACATTGTAAATTATTATGACGATGTAACCTTTGTGTCATACTTCACAGTTAAGCCCGAAAAAGAAGAAATTCACCAATATATAGAAGATGTGAAGAACAAATTACTGATTCACAATCATGTTAATTTTTATGTTTTAGGAAAGATGCTGACGGCATTAGATCTCGAAAAGCTTCCAAAAAACATCATAGCCTTTATGTCCATTGACCAACTAGTTAAAGATTTGTAAAAGTTTGATACACCTAATATTTTGTTCAACTTTTTGTTATTTTTGTTAGACATGAAAACATCAATAGCAATTATAGGTTCTGGTTTTTCGTCGTTATCTGCGGCATGTTATTTGGCTCAGCAAAACTTCGATGTTACCATATTTGAAAAAAACAGCACTACAGGTGGACGCGCCAGACAATTAATTAAAGATGGATTCACCTTCGATATTGGTCCAAGCTGGTATTGGATGCCTGATATTTTTGAAAAATTTTTCAACGACTTTGGTAAGTCCGTTAGTGACTATTATGTGCTTGACAAATTGAAGCCTGCCTACAAAATATTTTTCCATGACGAAATTATTACTATCGGAGATTGTATGGATAGTATTTGTAAAGAATTTGAACGTATAGAACCGGGAAGCTCAAAACCTTTAAGGGCGTTTATTTCAAAAGCCCAAGATAATTACAATATTGCAATAAATAAAATAGTTTTAAGACCTGGATTATCACCGTTAGAATTGGTAACTCCCGAAACAATCACGCGTGTAGACCAGTTTTTCAAAACGATCAGTTCTGAAGTTCGCAAAAATTTTAAAAACCCAAAACTAATTTCAACTTTAGAGTTTCCTGTTCTATTTTTAGGTGCAAAACCTAGCAACACACCCTCTTTTTATAGTTTTATGAATTTTGCTGATTTTGGACTAGGCACTTGGCATCCTAGAGGTGGCATGTACGAAATCATTAAAGCGATGACTAGCTTAGCAACCGAATTAGGAGTTAATATTAATACAAATAGCAATGTTGAAAAAATTGAGGTTGAAAGTGGTACAGCAAAAGCGATAAGAATAAATGGTGAAAGTTTAAATTTTGACGTTGTTTTAAGCGGCGCAGACTACCATCACTCTGAGACATTATTAGATTTAGAATACCGTCAATACTCTGAAGCATATTGGCAGAAGAAAACCTTCGCTCCATCCTCATTATTATTTTATGTTGGCTTTGATAAAAAGTTGCAAAACATAGAACATCATAATCTATTTTTTGATACCGATTTTGAACAGCATGCTGAGGAAATTTATGACAGTCCTAAATGGCCAGAAAATCCTCTTTTCTACGCAAATTTTCCATCTGTAACAGATAAAAGTATGGCACCTATAGATTGCGAAACAGGTTTTTTCCTTATCCCAATTGCGCCAAATCTCGACGATAATGAAAAGCTAAGGCAACAATATTTTGACATTATTATTAACAGATTTGAAAAACTTACAGCCCAAAATGTTAGAGGAAGTATTATATTTAAGGAATCATTCTGTGTTAATGATTTTATTGAACAATACAATTCCTACAAAGGAAATGCTTATGGCATGGCGAACACCTTGCTTCAAACGGCATTTTTAAGACCAAAATTAAAAAGTAAAAAGGTAGGTAATTTGTTTTTTACGGGGCAACTTACGGTTCCAGGACCAGGTGTACCACCATCGTTAATATCAGGGAAGTTAGTTTCAGAGTTGATAACAAAACAATTTAAACTAAATTAAAAAATTATATTGCTGCTAAAAGAAAAGATTTTAAGTCACAACTAATGAAAACACTATTCGATTCGGTTTCAAGACAATGTAGTAAGTTGGTCACCCAATCTTACAGCACGTCATTTTCTATGGCCACTAAGATGTTGTCTGAAACAATCAGGCAGGATATTTACAATATCTACGGCTTTGTAAGGTTTGCCGATGAAATAGTTGATACGTTTCACGACTTTGATAAAGAAATTTTATTTCAACGTTTTTCAGAGGATCTGGAATATGCCCTTGAGTATAAAATAAGCTTGAACCCTATTTTGAATTCATTTCAAGAAACATATCATAAATACAATATTGATAAACACCTTGTGGATGCTTTTATGAAAAGTATGCGTTTAGATTTACACAAACAAACATACCTAACTGAAGAAGAATACAGGGCATATATTTATGGTTCTGCCGACGTTGTAGGCTTGATGTGTTTAAAAGTTTTTGTAAAAGGTGATAATCAAAAATACGACGAATTGAAAGATGCCGCTATGAGTTTAGGCTCCGCTTTTCAAAAGGTTAACTTCTTGAGAGATTTAAAAGCAGATTTTGAAGATTTAAGCAGAACGTATTTTCCAAATACCGACCTTAATCATTTAGATGAGGCCGCAAAATCACTCATAATAAAAGATATTGAAGCAGATTTTGAAAAAGGTTTAGCTGGCATCAAAAATCTTCCTTTAGACGCGAAATTCGGTGTTTTTATGGCATATAGATATTACAGCAAACTGTTAGAAAAGCTTAAAAACACACCAGCTTTGGAAATTAAATCTACCCGAATTAGAGTTCCAAACTATAAAAAGGTTGAACTTCTTACTAGGAGTTATGTAAAATATCAATTAAATTTAATGTAAAATTGCAACATGCAAACAGTACTTTGGATAGTCATCTTTTTTAGCACGTTTTTAATAATGGAATTTAATGCGTGGTTTACTCATAAATATATTATGCATGGGTTTTTATGGACTTTACACCGAGACCACCATCACAAAGATCACAAAAGCTGGTTTGAACGTAACGATGCTTTTTTTATTTTTTATGCCGTTGTTAGTATGAGCTGTTGGTATTTTTGGTCTACCTATAGTTTGTGGTATTTCTTGCCCATTGGAATAGGTATCATGGCTTACGGTTTAGCTTATTTTATTGTTCATGATGTCTTTATTCACCAACGTTTTAAATGGCTTAGAAATATTGATAATGCCTATGCACGTGGCGTAAGACGTGCACATAAAATTCATCACAAACATTTGGGAAAAAACAAAGGTGAAAATTTCGGCATGCTGATTGTTCCTTTTAAATATTTCAAAAACTAATCTGAAATTAACTTTTCAAGTTCCTCTTTAAAATTGTCACTAAACCAATTAGCGGCACCAGTTTTATTAACCACTACTCTACCCTTTTTATCTATTACAAAAGTTCTTGGAATTGAAGTTACGTCAAATTCTGAAGGCAAATCAGTTACTGAATGATACACTGGGAAGTTATAATCGTTTTTCTCCTTGAATTTTAATAGAGTTTCGTTAGCTTCATCTGAAATATAAAGCAAAATTACTTTATCATCATAAGCCTCATACAGTTTGTTTAAACTTGGCATTTCAGCTATACATGGCGGGCACCAAGTCGCCCAAAAATTAACCAAGACTACCTTGTTTTTTGCATCGTTAAAATCAAATTGTTCGCCCCGATCATTTATTAATTGCCAATTATAGCTCTCTAAAACAACAGAATTTTTTGCAGATTTTACTGATGGACCAAACGCACCAACCACTTTGTGTAAGGCAATTTGAATTGGCATTCTAGTTTGTGGTACAATTAGTAATACTATTACAATTAAAAATATAATATTGCTAAGTCGTAATTTTTTCTTTTCTGGATTGTCTTTTACATTCATACCTTTGGGTTCTATAATTTCTTTAGACGCAATTTTCAATTTTAATATACACTTTACATAAAAAAAGCCCTTAACTGTAATTAAGAGCTTTTAGACATTTTTATTTAAATGCTTTTAAACTAACTATGCGTTATTTTGCCTTTTAATTAAATTTAAAGCCGATCCTTCCTTATACCAAGCAATTTGAGCTTCATTATAAGTATGATTTGTTACAATAATCTCCTTACTTCCATCCTTGTGCACCACTTCAATGGTAAGAGGTTTGTTTGGAGCAAATTTGTTTAAATCTAAAAAGTTGAAAGTATCATCTTCTTGAATTAATTCATAATCGCTTTCCTTCGCAAAGGTTAAACCCAACATACCTTGTTTTTTAAGATTAGTTTCGTGAATACGCGCGAAAGATTTTACCAATACAGCCGCGACACCTAAATGTCTTGGTTGCATAGCAGCATGCTCTCTTGAAGAACCTTCACCATAATTATGATCACCCACAACGATGGTTTTTATACCCGCTTTTTTGTATTCGCGCTGTACATCAGGAACACCACCATATTCGCCGGTAAGTTGGTTTTTTACAAAATTAGTTTGCTTATTATATGCGTTAACAGCACCAATTAAAGTGTTATTTGCAATATTATCTAAATGACCACGATAGCGTAACCAAGGGCCAGCCATAGAAATATGGTCGGTTGTACATTTTCCGAAAGCTTTTATCAATAATTTAGCACCTGTAATGGTATCTCCAAGTGGTAAAAAAGGCTCTAATAATTGCAGTCTTTCTGATTCTGTAGATACTTTAACAACTACGTCGCTTCCGTCTTCTTTCGGTGCTAAATAACCATTGTCTTTAACTTCGAAACCTTTTGGAGGTAATTCCCATCCAGTCGGCTCGTCTAACATTACTTCTTGACCGTCTTCGTTTATTAATTTATCCGTCATCGGATTAAAATCTAAACGCCCTGCAATGGCAATAGCAGCTGTAATTTCAGGAGAAGCTACAAATGCGTGCGTGTTTGGATTTCCATCAGCACGCTTGGCAAAATTTCTGTTGAAAGAGTGCACAATACTATTTTTTGGAGCATTTTTAGGATCGCTGTAGCGCGCCCATTGACCAATACAGGGTCCGCAAGCATTGGTGAAAATTGTAGCACCTAATTTTTCAAAAACTTGAAGAATCCCATCGCGATCGGCGGTGTATCTTACTTGTTCTGAACCTGGATTGATGCCAAATTCAGCTTTAGTTTTTAAGCCTTTATCTAATGCTTGTTGCGCAATTGAAGCCGCACGCGATAAATCTTCATAAGAAGAATTGGTACAAGAACCAATTAACCCCCATTCTACTTGCATTGGCCATTTGTTCGCTGTTGCTTTCTCTGTCATTGATTTACCAACCGTTGTGGATAAATCTGGGGTAAATGGTCCGTTTAATAAAGGTCCTAACTCTGATAAATTAATATCAATAACCTGATCAAAATATGCTTCTGGGTTTGCGTACACCTCAGGATCTGCTGTTAAATATTCTTTTACTTTATTAGCAGCGTCAGCAACATCTTCACGATCAGTTGCACGTAAATAACGCTCCATCGATTCGTCATATCCGAAGGTTGAAGTTGTAGCACCTATTTCGGCACCCATATTACAAATAGTACCTTTTCCAGTACAAGACATAGATGTAGCACCTGTACCAAAATATTCAACAATAGCTCCCGTTCCACCTTTAACGGTGAGAATCTCAGCCACTTTAAGAATTACATCTTTTGGGGCAGTCCATCCTGATAATTTTCCCGTTAATCTTACACCTATTAATTTTGGAAACTTCAGTTCCCAAGCCATTCCCGCCATTACATCTACAGCATCTGCACCACCAACCCCAATAGCAACCATACCAAGTCCACCAGCATTTACTGTATGAGAATCGGTACCTATCATCATTCCGCCAGGGAATGCATAATTTTCTAACACAACCTGATGAATGATACCTGCACCTGGTTTCCAAAAACCAATACCATACTTATTTGATACAGACTCTAAGAAATTAAATACCTCACTACTTACACTGTTGGCATGTTTTAAATCGGTTACTGCACCATCCTTAGCTTGAATTAAGTGATCACAATGTACAGTTGTTGGTACTGCAACTTTATCTTTTCCAGCTTGCATAAATTGCAATAACGCCATTTGCGCTGTAGCATCTTGACAAGCGATACGGTCTGGAGCAAAATCTACATAATCCTTTCCTCTTGTAAATGCCTTGTCGGTTACCCCATCCCAAAGATGTGAGTATAAAATTTTCTCTGAAAGTGTTAATGGTTTACCAACCACATTACGTGCTTTATCTACGCGTTCTGCAATTTGGCTATAAACCTCTTTTATCATGTCGATATCAAATGCCATATATTATAAGTTAGAGTTATTTTTTTAGTGTTGCAAAGGTACGAAATCCAAAATAAAATTTAAAATATGTAACGAAAACTAAATTTCATTGCATTATATTCAAATAATTATAGCTTATTGAAGTTAAATTAATGTATTTCGCATTTTTTAGGGTGTATATTTTTTAAATTGTCAAAATAAGGTGGTCAAGATTTTTCATTGTTACTACTTGTTAAGCAGTATATATGTTCAAAAAATCAATTTAATTAAGACTTTAATTTTGATATAACTAAAACAAGCTTTCGATTATATGTTCATCTGAAATACCTTCGGCTTCGGCTTTGTAATTTTTAATAATCCTATGTCTTAACACACTTTTAGCGATGGCTTGAATATTTTCAATATCAGGCGAAAATTTACCATTAATCGCTGCATGCGTTTTAGCCGCCAATATCAAATTTTGAGAAGCTCTTGGTCCGGCACCCCAATCAACGTATTCTTTTATAAGTTCAGTTTTATTCTTAGAATCAGGCCTTGTTTTACTTACCATTCTTACGGCATATTCTATAACGTTATCAGCGACAGGAATACGACGTATCACATTTTGAAAATCTATAATTTCTTGAGCATTAAAAAGTGGATTTACCTGAGCTTGAACATCGGTTGTAGTTGATTTAACCACTTGTACTTCTTCCTCAAAGGTTGGATATTCTAAATTAATGGCAAACATAAATCTGTCCAATTGTGCTTCAGGTAGAGGATATGTTCCTTCTTGTTCAATTGGGTTTTGAGTTGCCAGTACAAAATACGGATGGTCTAACTGATATCGATGCCCAGATACAGTAACTGAGCGCTCTTGCATTGCCTCAAGTAGTGCCGCTTGGGTTTTTGGAGGTGTTCTGTTAATTTCATCCGCCAAAATAATATTAGCAAAAATAGGTCCTTTGATAAATTTAAAGTGTCTGTTTTCGTCCAAAATTTCGCTCCCCAAAATATCACTAGGCATTAGATCTGGCGTAAACTGAATGCGTTTAAAGTTTAAACCTAAGGCATGCGAAATCGTATTTACCATTAAGGTTTTTGCCAAGCCTGGAACACCAATAAGTAAAGCATGACCTCCTGAAAAAATTGCAATTAATATTTGATCTACAACCTCTTCCTGACCAATGATTATCTTTGAAATTTCCTTTTTTAGCTCGTTATATTTTTTTACAAATTGTTCAATTATGACAACGTCAGACATAAATTATTTATTTTTTAACCAATTTCCAGTATAGTCACATTTTCTATGATCACCGTTAATTTTGATATAAGTATCAGTTATTTTTTCATCTTGCCATTTAGCTATTGCGTCTAATTGTTTTTCTTGAAGCGCTAAACGTTTGATTTTTAGGTAGTCTTTTGAGAAATCGGCATCATGTTCATCAATTCTATTGGTCACCATTAAAATTTTAAACTTGATTTCGTTTATTCTGTCTTCGTCTTGTAATACAGGACTCACCTCGTCATCTTTTAAGTTTTGAATTTCGGTATACATTTGTGTATCCATTTTAGTCAACTCAAAATTAAAATCCTGTGTCATTGGATTGATTAACTTTCCGCCTTCGAATTTGGTTTCGGTCTCATCGCTATATTCTAGCGCCGCTTCTGCGAAAGTTAGTTCCCCACTAATAATGCGTTGGCGCGCAGTTTCAATTTTGTCTTTAGCTGCCTTTATGGCGTCGGGCGTTAATTTTGGACGCAATAAGATATGTCTAACATCAATTTCTTGACCACGTTCTTTTTCCTTAAAAATAATGTGGTAACCAAAATCTGTTTTAAAAGGTTCAGAAATTTCTCCCTCTTGCAAGGAAAATGCAACGTCTCTAAACTCTTTGACCATTTGTGGACGCTTTCGATTCAGAATATACTTTCCTCCTGATCTTTTTGAAGCAACGTCATCCGTGTACAAAACTACCTTAGAAGTAAAACTAGCGCCGTTATCTTCAACGTCGGCCTTAAATTGTTTTAATTGATTAATGGCTTTTTCTACTTCTTCGTCAGTTACTTTAGGTATCACAACAATTTGAGCTACATGTAATTCTGTTCCAAATCGCGGTCTTTCATCTTTAGGGATATCATTGAAAAACTGTCGAACCTCTTCAGGTGTAACTTCAATATCGTCAACAATTTTACGTTGCATATCAACTGAAAGCTTCATGTTTTTATTAATTTCAACCATTTCTTCGCGAAGTTCAGCTTCGGATGATTTATTGTAAAATTTTAAAAGTTCATCGATGGTTCCACCAGATTGTGCCAAAAAACTCTCGATTTGCTGATCAACACCAGAGCGAATTTCTAACTCATTTATCATGATACTATCTTGAATGGCGTGGTGTGCGTAAAGTTTATCCTCCATAAGTTTGCCAAAAAGTTCACATCTGGTAAAATCTTTAACAGAACCTCCAGCAGCTCTAATTTGAGCGTATTCCTTATCAATATCAGAATCGAGTAAAATAAAATCTCCAATAACGGCAGCCACACCGTCAATTTTTTGTTTAGATGTGTTTCTTACAGTATCAACTAATACCTCCTTCACTTTATCTTCAATAATTTCCTGCGCAGTTAACGAAGTAAATCCTACGAAACACAAGGTAAAAGCAAAAAGTATTTGTTTTTTAATTGAAGACTTCAAATTGTTTGTTTCTGTTTGCATCTTTAATGATATCATTTTCGAGTTGCTTGATGAGTTCAAGCTTTCTTTTATTAATAACTATTTGATTGACCGTTGGTTGAACGTATTCTAATGGTGCATAATCATTTGGAGCTAAAACATCATTAATCTGCATCAAATATAGGTTTAATGAATCTTTGAGTTGCACGAAATTAGATTTTTTTAACAGTTCGTTTTTGTTGTTTATATTCACAACTGGTATTTTCTCAATGGCTTGACTAAAACGAATCCAAACTGAATCATTAAGCGAGTAAGCATTGAACTGAACTGCTACAGAGTCTAAATAGCGACGATCTTCCAAATTGAAAGTTTTAAACCGTTTGGTTACCTCATTTAAGTTGAGCGCGTTTTTGGGTATTTTAATGTATCTGAATTTTAGTAAATCTTCATTTAGCTTGAATGATTCTTTATTTTGCTCGTATACTTCTTGTGATTCTGATTCGCTTACAGTTTCATCAATATTTTGCCTTACCAAGGCTTCAATATATGCTTTTGTGTATAAATCATTTTTATATTGAGCGACTAGTTTATTGAATTCTTCTTGTTTTTTATCCGGTAAATTTCGTTCCGCACCGGTTTGCAACAAAATTTGCAGTGCCCATTTGTTGATATAGTTTGAAACCATTACCAAACTATCATCTTGTGAGATACCCTCAGGTATTACACCTTGCAAATCCTTTTGATACAAATAGCTTTCATTAACTCTGGCAATGGCTTCACCCGGTGATGCAGGTTTGAAAAACTGACACGAGGTAAAAACTGCTAAGAAAACTGACAGTATGAAAATGTTATATTTCAAAAAATTATTTTAATTGTGATTTTACCTTTTTCAGCATCTTATCGTTTACCGTGACCTTAAAACGCGAGCGAAGTTCTTCAATCCATTGGTTTTCAATTTGATTTTGGTAATCATTAACCACTTTACCCCTAGCCTCTTCAAAGGTTTTCGCAGTTGCTGGCAAAATATCATTGATTAAAAATACATGATAAGCATCGTTGTGATTGTAGATTTTTGAAATGCCTTTGGTGATTTTTAAATCCGATGGTAGTTTTTCATGGTCTGTAGTGTAAACCCCTTTTGTAAGAATTACCTTTTGCTGATTGTTATTGTTCAATTTGGTATTAATATCATCAACAGAAATGCTATCATCAAGCATTTTTAAAACGAGCTCAACGTCATTTTTATTAGCTGAAGTTGCTATTACCACGTCTAATCTATCATCCCAGTTGTAGTCTGATTTATGGTTTCGGTAATAATTGAGTAAGCCAACAGAATCTTTCATGGCTTTGTTCCAAACTTCCTTTTCCATTAAATCAAATAGTAACAATCCATCTCTGTACTCATTTAAAATGCTCGCAAATTCAGGATTTGTGAATTCTAAATTATCTTCATGATACTTTAATATACTATTATCTCTAAAATTGTTGTATTCTGTCTCAATCAAATAATTATAATCAGTTGTTTTACCGAAATAATTTTTTTGGTTTGTTTCAAGATGTTGTGCAAAGTCTTTTGAAGTATAGTTGATACTATCAATTTGAAACATCACATTATCTGCAATAGTTTCGGGAACGCGCCATGTTCTTGCAAAAAAATCGGGCGTTAAAATAGTTTCAAAATAGCTTAATTTTTTAGATTTTTCTTTTATGGCGTATTTAGATTTTAGTTTATTAACCAAAGCCTTATTGATTAATTTTGAACGAGAATCGCGTTGCACACGGCTTTGCAATTCAGGTTTTAATTCTTCATATGATTGCAGTGGTTTTTTGTCAATTAACCTAACAATGTGCCATCCGTATTGCGTTTTAAAAGGTTTTGATACCTCGTTTTTTTGCTGAAGTGAAAATGCCACGTCTTCAAATTCTATCGCACTTAACTGTCCGCCTTTAAACGGCGCCAGAGCACCACCTTTGTTAGACGAACTTTTATCGTCGGAAAATTGTTTAGCCAAGGCTTCAAACGATTCACCTTGGTTTAATTTTTTATATATTTCATTAATTCTAACTTCTGGATCTACGGAATTATCTGTTTGATTTAAAGAAACCATAATATGAGCCACCGTTACTTCACCTCTAGAAGCACGCTTATCCTTAACATTTACAATATGATAACCAAACTGCGTTCGGAACGGTTGAGAAACTTCACCAACCTTTGTGTTGTAGGCTACGGATTCAAATTCGTACACCATTTTAAAAGCAGAAAAATAACCCAACTGTTCTCCGTAAATGGTTTGACCGTCGTGCACCAAAGCTCGCACGTTTTCGAATCCTTCGGTTAAAGCTCTTTCTCTAAAGGTTTTTATTTTATTGTAGGCTAAAGTTGTATCTCTTTCCGATGGGTCTATTCGCACTAAAATATGCGAAGCGTCAATATCAAAAGCTGTTCTGTCGTAAGCTTCTCTTACCAATTCATCGGTAACCTCAGCATCTGAGCTATAATTTTTTAGTAATTGCTTTTTATAAGACTCAAATTCTCTTTTATAGGAAGCGTCTTCATCCAATTTTAAGCGCTTGGCTTCTTTTAATTTGAGCTGATAATTTATGTAAAGTTGTAAGTAATTATCAATATCCTTCTGACTTTCATCCTTGACCAAATCTAAATTTTTGTTATAAACTCTCTTGAATTCAGAAATGGTAATTGGTGTATTTTCAACAGAGAAAAGAACTTCATCGTTGTTTATTTGAGCGTTGCCGACAACTGAGATAAACAACCAAATTACAATACAGATTTTTTTAAACATAACAATACAAGTTTTTATAAACGCAAAAATAACATAATTACACTTTAGCACAACAATTGAAGATCCCGATTCATTGTTTGATTTACGAACCTCTAAATTCTAAATTTATTGTGTTCAAGCTAATTTGCGAACTAAACTTATAAACACGAAAACGTTTTCGTATCTTTGAAATATTGGAAAAACGCAGTATTTAATTATATTTATATTCTAAAAATACTTTTTATGATGAAAAAACTACTTATTCTACTAATATTATTAACACTTATATCCGTCGGAGCCAGAGCACAAACCAATTACAATGGCAACGGTAACGGTGGATTTGGCGAACCAGTTGGTGGTAGTAATATGACAATTTCCGACGACGGTGATATTGTAACAATTTCCTTTAATAAAGGAATTGGTGATTTTAATAACGAAATGGTGATTTATATCGACAGCCGAGCCGGAGGATTTGCTTCTACAGCTAATTTTGCCGATCCCGATGCTGGCGATAAACTTAGACGAGCCATAACTGGTGCTGGTATTTTTGATGGCGGCACACGATCAGTTGTTAACTTTCCTTCTGGATTTGAACCTGATTTTGCTATTGCGGTTAATACTTCTTTCGGCGGATTATGGGAATTAGTTGATAATGCTGCCTTTCCATTTATTACCGGAGTAGGTAATCCTGCAAATACAACAGACGCTAATTTCATAATGTCTTTTAATAAAACCGATCTTGGCATCGGTGCTGGAGACAATATTACATTTAATTTTGTAGTTACTTATATGGATGCTTTTGGTGGTAATGGCGTTTTTAGATCGGATGAAGGTTATGGCGCTGGACTTCCATTAGGAAACCCAGGAACTGATGATGTAACGTTTAGTTCTTTTGAAATTTATGATTCTACCTTAAGCTTTGTCGAAAATACTTTTGATAACATAAAAACAAGTATTCGCGACAACATTTTAGTAGTTGCAGGTTTAAATGGAAATGCCTCTATTGAATTGTATAATCTGTTAGGTCAAAATGTGCTTCAGGTTAAAAATGTTACCATTAGTAACAGTGCGAGTTTCAATTTAGGAAATGTAAGTAAAGGAATTTATCTTGCTCGTGTGTCTTTTGAAGGCCAAGTAAAAACCTTTAAACTGATAAATAGATGATTTTTTAATACATATTTAGATAAAAGCACCTTAAATTTGGGTGCTTTTTTATTTAAATGAACTACAGCACGGAAATATTAATCGATTTACCAAGAGCCGAAGTACTTAAAATGTTGACCAGCGTTGACAATTTAAAACATTGGCAGACAGGCTTTATTTCTGCCGAACATCTCTCTGGTGAACTAGGAAAATTTGGTGCAAAAATGAAGCTTCAATACAAGTTTGGAAGTCGCACCATGGTAATGCTAGAAACCATCACGAAAAAAGATTTACCTTTCGAAATTCATTACAGCTATTCAACCGTGGGAATGCATAACGTTCAGCGAAATATTTTTCAAGAAAATGCACGTGGCGTAACTAAATGGATTTCTAAAAATGAGTTTATTCCAACTTCATTTAAAATGCGTTTTTTCTTGTGGTTAATGCCAAATATATTCAAAAAACAAAGTTTAAAATACATGATCGATTTTAAAAATTTTGCCGAACAAAACATATCATTGGCCAATGCGTAAACTAAAATTAATTTGGGATTTTCGAGGTCCCGATGCTAAACAAATTGCGCTTCATCACCTTGTTCACCTTAAAGAATATGTTGCGATAAATAACCTAGACATTAATATTTTTGAAACAGAATCCATAAACGACATGCATTGGATAGCCTTCCTTGTTGTTGATGAAGCAAACATGAAACCAATAAGGGACGCACTTAAGCCACATCGCGGGCAGGTTTATCAAACACCATAAATCATTCGTTTCAACAAAGCTTTTACAAAACGTATAGGCGGCACAGCCGTAACGATTCGTAAATCTTCCGCAAAAGTGGATTCTTCATCTAAGAATTTAAAAATGGTTTGAATTTTAGTTTTTCTGAAGAGACTTGAAAATAACTTTGGCCCGTCTTCATTGTACTTTGCCAATACATCTAGAAGCAGTAAATCATAAAACCAAAATTTTGTTAGTTTTGTAAACTTCCGTAAATCATTTTCGGATTTCAAAAATTCAGTTAATTGTTTTGTTTTTTTGGTGGTATTCATGAAAGTATAACCGGTGCTGGCTTTAGTCCAACCACCAGAAGTGCCAATATTTAAAACATGACGGGTATTTTGTTTATGAAACTTATAGGAAGTCATAGGTATCGCACCACGCTCAGATTCTTCGATGGTGTAATTTTTAATGCCTTTTTTGTTTAAATAATCAATTATCGCATTTTCGTAGGCATCATTTGTCAATAATTTTTCAGAAAATAATGTGTACTCAAACAATGCCTCAGTTTTTGAAGTTGGTAATACATACATAAACGCGGTATTCCCGTTTTGAGGAATTTCAAAATCCATAAACGTTGCGATGTCATCATCAAATGCTTCGCTATCTGTTTTAATAAACCAACCAATAAAATGTTGTTGTAAAATCGGATATTTTTTTTGATTTAAATAGTCTCGGTTTAAAACAATACTATTAAGTATTTTTGCTCCAGTAAAAGTGCCTTTATCTGTAATGACTTCAGCTTGATTATCGTGTTCGACAATAGAATTGACACTCGCTTTCAAGAATTTTATATGCTCCTTCTTATCTATAATCTTCCATAGTGCTTGATAAAATTTGGCACTTCTTATCATTTTATAGTGGTAGGGATCTGCATCAATAACTTGTGAATAATCATCACTTCCGAAGTAAATTTTTGGCCAAATTTTATGTAAAAGGTGATCCCATTCGCCCGTACCATCTTCCCAAAAACACCACGTACGATTGTTAGTGATGTTTTTCTCTTTATCAAGAATTAAAATAGACTTATCGTCAAAAAAAGTATCTTGCGCCATCCTGTATGCCAACATAAGTCCAGAAGCGCCGGCGCCTGTAATGATATAATCGTATTGTTCCATTTAAATAAATAAGAAGGCACCAAAAAATACCACTATTGATACATAAATGTGCCAAGAGAGATTTGCATTGGTTTTTACCTTAAAATGCTGATAGGCCAAATGCGCTACAAATGCCGTTGCCAACCAACCTATATAATTTTGTAATGGCACGATGCCATTTTCAAATTCCCAGAAATCAAATTTAGGCGCCGAAACTTCGATAATTAAGTCCAAACCAGTCATTAAAATAGACCCAACCAATGCCGAAACCCAAATATTTTTAAAAAAATATTTTGCAATATCTGCAGTAATCGCCGTTAATACTGCCCAATTTATGCAAATTAATAATGGAACACCTACAACTTTAAACCCTAAATTTTCACCATAGGCATAATTGCCATAAACCAATCCATAATTAACACCCAGCGCTTCAGTCACAAAACCTAGGAAAAAAGGTATGAACAGCGCTAGTAAAACTTTGGGGCTAAACTCCTCAATATTTATAACAAGAACAATAAAGGTAAGTAAAAGATTGACGTATGTAAGCGATAAGAACCAATCAGAATTGTCTGAGTTGATACCAATAATTCCCGAAATGGTAAACAACCAAATCAAAAAAATACCAATCCAAAGCTTATATTTTGGTTGCCAACTCATATTAACTAGCTTTTTCAATAAGTTCAGAAACAATTTTTCCGGAAAGCAAACACAGCGGAATCCCACCACCAGGATGTACACTTCCACCGCAAAAATAAAGATTGTTTATATTACTTTTGAAATTAGGGTGACGTAAAAATGCTGCAAATTTATTGTTTGAAGAAGCTCCATAAAGCGCTCCTTGATAGCTTTGTGTATTGGCTTCTATGGATCTAGGGTCTAAAATAGATTCGTACACTATAAGTGGTTCAATATCTTGTTTTAATAGTTTACTCACTTTTTTAATAACATTCTCTCTAGTTCGTGAGATAATTTCGTCCCAGTCTTGACCGGTATTGCTGGGTACATTAACCATCGTAAACCAATTTTCACATCCGTTTGGCGCATCAGTTGGCTCTTCTTTGGAAGTGATATTGACGTACACCGTTGGATCCAGATGGACGTTATTGCCTTTAAAAATAGTGTCAAATTCAGTTTTATAATTTTCTGAAAAGAAGATGTTATGTAAATCCAATTGCGGGAACTCTTGAGAAATTCCCCAGTAAAATATCAATGCCGAACTACTTCGAGGCTGCGAAAGAATTTTTTCAGGAGCCTTGTGTTTGGGCAATAACTTTCTGTAGGTTGGTACCACATCGGCATTGGAAACGACAGTGTCAAAAGGTAAAAATACATTATTTACCTTAATACCGTCTACCTGATTGTTTGCTGCTATAATTTCCTCGACTTTACTATTAAAGTAAAATTGTACACCAAGATCTTTTGCTAACTCAAACAGACTTAAAGTTATCTGATGCATACCACCTTTTGGGAAATAGGTACCAAAATATTGCTCTAAATGTGGAATCATAGACATAATTCCCGGTGTTTGGTAAGGATTTGAACCATTATAGGTGGCAAACCGATTAAAAAACTGAACAAGTTTATCGCTGTTTAGAACTTTGCTATTATAATCTGCCAAGGTTGTATTAATATCTAAACTGGAAATATTGAAAATTGCTTTTAATGTGTCTTGGCTGAAATAGGTTAAAAATTTATGCAATGATTTTCCCAAGAACAAACTTGCGGTAAGATCGTACTTTTTCTTGCTTCTATTAAGGTAATCTATTAAGCTCTGTTCGTCAACATCAAATACTTTTGAAGCCGATTTGGCAAATTTTGCAATGTCAGCCTCCGCTGAAAAAGTTGTACCATCTTCAAAAAAGTAATTACAGATAGTATCTTTGCGCTTATAACTAAAATAAGAATGCATGGGTTTATTGGCCAGCGCAAATAACTCCTCTATATATTGAGGCATGGTGAACAAGGACGGACCCATGTCAAATCGGTAGCCATCTGCAGTAAACGCCGTAAGTTTTCCTCCAGGATATGAATTAGCTTCATAAACTGATACCTTATTTCCTGAAGCTTGCAAACGTATGGCAGTTGCCAGACCTGCAATTCCTGCACCGACAATAGCAATGTTTTGTGTAGCGTTTTTCGATTTCATTAGCATTAACGAATATACTTTTTTTACTTATAAAATTGATGCCTAATTTTATTAAAAATTTCGTAAAAAACTGAAATGGTATCACCGATTTAAATGTAACAATACTAACCCTCAATTTTAGTTATATATTTAAAAAACAGCATTTAATAACTAATTCTTATATTCATTTTTAACTTGTATGGCTTTTGTATAGGTTAATCACTTTCGTTTGCCCTTTAATATTGATATCTTACAAAAAATTAAAAAACATGATTAGGTCAAGTTTAAAAATTATATTTATATACTTATTATCCTGTAGTCTAAATGCTCAAACGGTTGAAGACGATTTTGAAGGTAATGGCAGTATTACTACTTGGTATGGAGATGATTGCGCTATTGATATTAGTTATCCGAATCCCTTTCAAGAAAGTATAAATAACTCAAATACAGTACTGCGTTATAATGATGTTGGTGGCCCTTATGCCAATGTAAGATTTGACGTTCTAGCCAATTTTGATTTATCGGTAAATCGCACCTTTTCTTTTAAAATATTTGTACCCTCTGAAAGTATTACAGGAAACCAACCAAATGAGGTTGCATTAAAACTTCAAAATCGTTTTTTAGGCGCACCGTGGAGCACACAAACTGAAATTAAAAAAGCCATTGTTTTGGACGAATGGCAGGTAGTAACCTTCGATTTTGCAAATGATAATTATATCAATTTAGATCCTAACTCTGGAAACCCAGTTAACAGAGACGATTTAAACCGTGTTTTAATTCAAGTGAATGGGGAAAACAATAACGATTTGGTGACCGCGTACATTGACGATTTTTTGTATGACGGAACTATAGATGCACCAGGAATTCCTAATTTTGATTATTTGGTTTGGTCGGATGAATTTAATGGTTCTGGTGCAATTGATGGTTCTAAGTGGTTTCATCAAACCTTATTGCCCAACGGTGTAAGTTGGTATAACAACGAAATTCAACACTATACCAACCGATTAACAAACACATTTGAAAGTGACGGTAATCTTAACCTTGTAGCTAAAAAAGAAACTTTTACCGACCAAGGTGTTACCAAAGAATACACTTCGGCAAGGCTTAATTCTAAATTTGCATTTACCTATGGAAAAGTAGAAGTAAGAGCTAAATTACCAAGCGGCGTTGGCACCTGGCCGGCCATTTGGACTTTGGGTAAAAATATTACTGAACCAGGTGGGTATTGGACAGACGATTTTGGAACAACCCCATGGCCAGCGTGCGGAGAAATTGACATAATGGAGCATTGGGGAAGTGATCAAAATTTTGTTCAAAGCGCCATGCACACACCTTCAAGCCATAGCGGTACAATAAATAAAGGTGGACAAATCGTCCCAACCGCGTCCACAGAATTTCACGTTTACACTTTAGTTTGGACTGAAGAACAAATGATATTTAGTGTTGATGATAATGTACATTACATTTACAATCCCGAAGTTAAAAATGCCGATACTTGGCCTTTTGACGATGAACAGTATTTACTTTTAAATTTCGCTATCCAGCCATCTATCGACCCGAATTTCACAGAAGATGCCATGGAAATTGATTATGTGCGTATCTATCAGGAAACACCACTTTCAATTGACAATCAAGTCGCTAATGATGTTACTATTTACCCTATTCCTGCAAGAGATTCAGTTAACATAAGAATTGACAACCAATTAATAGGCACCAATCTAAAAGTTTATTCGATGTTAGGACAGAAACTTGTAGATACTTCGCTTGATAGTATTGATTTTAATTTGAATATATCAGCATTCACTAAAGGAATTTACATTCTAAGTATTGAAAATGAAACACATACAATTGTAAAAAAAATCATTAAAAACTGAATGATTCTAATTTTTATCTCGAATAATTTGGTGATTCTTTCGTAATCGTCACATTATGCGGATGACTTTCGTTTATGCCACTTGCTGTGATTTTTACAAACCTTCCTGTTTCTTTCAAAGTAGCAATATCTTTAGCGCCGCAATAGCCCATACCAGCTCTTAAACCGCCGATAAATTGATGGATACTTTCTTCTAAATCCCCTTTATAAGGTACACGACCAACAATGCCTTCAGGAACTAATTTCTTGATATCGTCTTCAACATCTTGAAAGTAACGATCTTTACTTCCTTGTTTCATGGCTTCAACCGAACCCATTCCACGGTAAGATTTGAACTTTCTTCCTTCGTAAATAATAGTTTCACCTGGACTTTCTTTCGTACCAGCTAATAAGGAACCCAACATTACGCTGTCGGCTCCTGCAGCGATGGCCTTAGGAATATCGCCCGTGTAACGAATACCACCATCAGCAATTACAGGTACTCCTGAACCTTTTATGGCTGCAGCGACTTCTAATACTGCTGAAAACTGCGGAAATCCAACACCCGCAACCACACGTGTTGTACAGATGGATCCAGGTCCGATACCTACTTTAACGGCATCAGCACCTGCTTCAACTAAATATTTGGCGGCAGCGGCTGTTGCTATATTTCCAACAATCACCTCCAATTTAGGAAACTTGCTTTTTATTTCTTTTAAAACAGATACAACACCTTTGGTATGGCCGTGCGCTGTATCGATAACTACGGCGTCAACGCCCGCTTTTACTAAGGCAGCAGCACGCTGAACAGCATCGGGAGTCACGCCTATTGCGGCTGCAACACGTAACCTTCCATAAGTGTCTTTATTGGCAATTGGTTTTTGTGTAACCTTCGTAATATCTCTAAACGTAATAAGTCCAGCTAACTTAAAATTATCATCAACAATCAATAATTTCTCAATTTTATTTTGCTGAAGGATAATTTCAGCATCGCTTAAAGATGTTCCGACGGCTGCAGTAACTAAATTTTCTTTGGTCATGACTTCCACAATCGGACGATCATTTTCATGCTCAAAACGTAAATCTCTATTGGTAACGATACCTTTTAGAATCCCTTTTTCGTTAACTATCGGAATGCCGCCAATACTATGTTCGGCCATGTTGCGTTTCGCATCTAATACGGTTGCTGTGAGCGGCAAAGTAACTGGGTCTAGAATCATCCCACTTTCAGCACGTTTTACCTTTCTCACTTTGGTGGCTTGCTCTTCAATAGTCATATTTTTATGAAGCACACCTATTCCACCTTCTCGCGCCATGGCAATGGCCATTTTACTTTCAGTAACAGTATCCATGGCAGCAGACACTATAGGTACATTAATGGTAATATTTCTCGTAAATTTTGTTTGAATGTTAACCTCTCTAGGAAGTATTTCTGAGTAGTTTGGTACTAAAAGTACGTCGTCGTAGGTTAAGCCTTCGCCTACTATTTTATTTTCATGTGCTGTCATGCTGCAATTACTTTGAATTGCGTGCAAAGATACTGCTTTTTTTTATGCTATTATGAAAGGCTATTCTTTTTAAAAAGTCAAGTCCGAAAATAATTTTAATAGTAAATATTTCACACACATTTTGTTGTAAATTTTATTTTTATTTATTCTAAATAAGCTTTGAAAATTAATAATTGCATAATACATTTGCAGTCGAAAAAATAAAACTATTTATATTAAGTCTAAATTAATGAAGAAGCTACTAACATCAATTTTATTATCGTTCTGCGCAATTGCATATTCTCAAAACGATGAAACTAAAACCGCCAAAGCACAAGATTCAATTCAGAAACTAGATGAAGTAATTTTAAATGCCAATGTTATTTTTGGTAATAAATATGTCGCTAAAAATCGAACAGGTTCCTCTTATTACATTTCACCTGAAGAATTAAAAAAATTCAATTACACCGATATCAATCGGGTATTGCGATCGGTTCCGGGCGTTAATTTTTACGAAGAAGACGGTTTTGGTCTTAGACCTAATATTAGTTTAAGAGGTACATCTCCAGAAAGAAGTGCGAAAATTTCGATTATGGAAGATGGTGTACTCATCGCACCTGCGCCCTATAGCGCTCCTGCTGCCTACTATTTCCCATCAGTTGCCAGAATGCAGGCTGTTGAAATTTTAAAAGGAAGTAGTCAAATACAATACGGACCATTCACCACAGGTGGCGCCATTAATTTTGTTTCTGCCCAAATACCAAACACCTTTCAAGGACAAGTGAGAGCAAGTTATGGTTCTTTTGAAACTTCGCAATTACATGCAAGAGTTGGAGATCAAAAGGAAACTGTCGGCTATATGGTTGAGTTTTTAAACCATGCATCTAACGGATTTAAAAATTTACCTTCGGGTGCGAATACTGGCTTTGATATCAATGATGTAGTAGCGAAGTTTAGAGTAAATAGTCGCAAGGAAGCGTCCTTACAACAATCGCTTGAAGCCAAATTTCAATATTCCAATCAAGATTCTAACGAAACCTATTTAGGTTTAACGGATGCAGATTTTGCAAACGCACCATTTGATAGATACGCAGCGTCGCAAGTTGATAACATTACAACAGAGCATGTTCAATTGATGTTAACGCATACCGTAGATTTCACAAAAGATTTGAGATTGACCACCCAAGCTTACCACAATAAATTTTCAAGAAATTGGTACAAACTAAATGACGTAAGCGCCAATGGTGAAAAAGTAGGTATCACAGATATTTTAACAAATCCAGAGCAGTTTAGTTCTCATATGGCTATCATTAGAGGTGATGAAGACTCCGCCAACGATGCCTTTTTTGTGCGTGCCAATAACAGAGCGTATTATTCTCAAGGTATTCAATCTAAGTTTGATTATCATTTTTATGGTAATGAAACCTTTCATGATATAGAAGTTGGTGTGCGTTATCATTACGACGAAGAAGATCGATTTCAGTGGGACGATCGTTATAATATCGTAAATGGCATCATGAACCTAACTTTTGATGCGATAGAAGGATCAGGTGCGAATCGTATTAGCAGCGCCAATGCTTTAGCTGCCTTTGCGATGTACAAATTTAAATACAAAAACTTAACTGTTTCTCCAGGTTTACGGTATGAAAATATTTTACTTGACCGCATAGATTTTGGCAGCAACAATCCAGGAAGAAATCCCGGAGCGGCGTCCGAAAGAGAAAATCGCGTTGAAGTTTGGATACCTGGAATTGGTTTCAATTATGCTTTCGCCAATGATATTTCCGTATTCGGTGGCGTTCACAAAGGCTTTTCACCACCGAGTAACCAACCGGGACAGAAAGCCGAAGAAAGTATCAATTACGAACTAGGTTCACGATTTGTATTGGGAGAAATTCGTGGTGAAGTTATCGGATTTTACAACGATTACAGCAATTTACTAGGTAGTGATTTAGCAGCAACAGGTGGTTCTGGCTCACTAGAACAGTTTAATGCTGGAGGCGTTTTAGTTAATGGTTTGGAATTATTATTGAATTACGACCTATTGTCAAAAAATGATAATTTGAGTCTTCCAATTACAGTTGGTTACACTCTTACAAACACCGAATTCCAATCCAGCTTTAGCAGCAACGAAGGTTTATGGGGTGAAGTAACCGAAGGTGATGAATTACCATACATCCCAAAGCATCAATTTAATATGATGATTGGTTTAGAGCACGCCAAATTCGACCTTAGCTTAAGCGGCAGATTTAATGGCGAATTCCGAACCATGGCTGGCACAGGTAGCATTCCTCAAAATGAATTGGTTGAATCGAATTTTATTGTAGATTTTGCGGCTAAATATCATTTATTGAAGCAACTGAGTTTAACTGGCCATGTTATCAATTTACTTGACGAAACGTATGCTGTATCAAGAGTACCATCAGGATTAAGGCCTGGACATCCGTTTGGCGTTTATGGTGGTTTAGAATTTAGGTTTTAAGTTGATTTGAGTGATTTTTTTTAAGTGTGAAAGGTTTGTCATTGATTTGGCAAACCTTTTTTATTATTAACAAACTCTAATGATACACCGAAAATATCTTGGTTGCTTCATTATAAGCACTTTCAAAACTTAAAGCATTCAAATTATTTAATTTTTGCTGGGTAAAATACGAGAGTAATCTTTCGGTTGGCATATTGCCTGTAAGTTCATCTTTGGCCATCGGACAGCCACCAAAGCCTTGAATAGCGCCATCAAAACGCATGCATCCTGCTTTATGGGCGGCGTCTACCTTTTCAAACCAAGTGCTTTGCGTGGTGTGCAAATGGGCACCAAATTCTATATGCGGATATTTAGGTATTAAATTCGAAAACAAATAGTCGATGGTTTCAGGATCGGAAGTGCCAACGGTATCACTCAATGATAAAATCTTTACACCCATGGTTGCTAATTTTTCAGTCCATTCCCCTACGATATCCACATTCCATGGATCGCCATAAGGATTGCCAAAACCCATCGAAATATACACAACGACTTCCTTAGCAGTGGTGTTCGCTATCTCTAAAATTTCATTTAAAGTCACTATAGATTCTGCTATCGTTTTATGCGTATTTCGCATTTGAAAGTTCTCAGAAATCGAAAATGGAAATCCTAAATAATTAATTTCTTTATGTTGGGCCGCATCTTGTGCACCTCTGGTATTGGCAATAATGGCCAATAATTTACTACTGGTTTTACTTAAATCGAGTTTGGCTAAAACTTCTGCCGTATCTACCATTTGCGGAATTGCTTTGGGCGATACAAAACTGCCAAAATCAATAGTATCAAACCCAACGCGTAATAAGGATTGGATATACTGAACCTTTTTTTCGGTAGGAATAAACATCTTGATGCCTTGCATGGCATCGCGCGGACATTCTATAATTTTCAATGATTGCTTCATTTGAATTCAAATATAAGAAAGAATTTTGCGTTGACTGTAGTCAATTTTCCGAATGAAGAATTAATTTTTATTTTCGAATAAAATGTATTTACTTTGTAATCACATAAAATAAATTATGGAAACATCAATTATAAAAATAGGAAATTCTAAAGGGCTGCGATTAAGTAAAACAATTTTAGAAAAATATAATATTAAGGATAAAGTCGAACTCATTCTTGAAAAAGGACATATCATTTTGAAACCGATAGTTAGCCCTAGAAAAAACTGGGATAAGGAATTCAAAAAAATGAGTGAAAATGGTGACGACCAATTGTTGATGAATGATATTTTTGAAGATGAAAACCTAGACGAATGGAGTTAAACCAGTACACCATAGTTCTTGTAAATCTTGATTCAACTATTGGAAGCGAAATAAAAAAAACAAGACCTTGTGTTATAATTTCTCCTAACGAAATGAACTTTTATTTAAACACCATCGTTCTAGCACCAATGACCACTAATCTTAAAAAATACCCAACCAGGGTTGCGGTTAATCACGACGGAAAAAAAGGTATGATTGCAATTGATCAAATTCGTACAGTTGATAAATCACGAATCATAAAAACATTCGAAAAGTTAAGCGTCTCCGAAATTAATACGTGTAAAGAAATAATCAAAGAAACCTATGTTGATTAGCGTATTCTACAGCAGAATATAAACCGCAATACCAACAAATACAACGATTTGCAACCATTTAAAAAACTGATTCACCCCTGAATTTCTCGAGGTGAATTTAGAAATACTTCCCGATGCAAAGGCAATACCTGAAAAAATCACAAAGGACACCAACATAAAAATAAATCCAAGAACGTAAAACTGAATTTCGGTACTCAAACTGTCACTAAATAAAAATCCAGGGAAAAAGGCCAGGAAGAAAATAGTCACCTTCGGGTTCAACACATTCATAATAACGCCTTGCTTAAATAATTGCAGCATACTCTTTTTTGGTGCATCTCCAGAAAGGCTAATCTTTGAATCGCTTCTAAAAACTTTATAAGCGAGGTACAGCAAGTAAGCAGCTCCAAATATTTTTAAGGCCGTGTAAATATGATCGTTGGTTTTAATAATAGCCGATAAACCAAAAGCCAATAAAGTAGTGTGCACGATGCAACCTGAAATAAGTCCGGCAACCGTTGCCATGCCGTATTTTACACCATTGGTAATACTTTGTACCAGCACATAAATATTATCGGGTCCGGGGGAAATTGCCAAGGCCGAAGTTGCCAATGCAAATGAAATAAGCGTTTCGTAGTTCAAAATTACAAGTTGCTTTTGGCTAAAATTGCTTTGTTAATGGACTTAATAAGTGAAGGACCTTCATAAATAAAACCCGTATAAAGTTGCACCAAAATCGCACCAGCATCTAATTTATCAATGGCATCTTGCGCTGAATGGATTCCGCCAACCCCAATAATGGGGAAAGCTTTATTGCTTTTTTCAGATAAAAACTTGATCACCTCTGTTGACTTATGCGTTAAAGGTTTTCCGCTTAAACCACCAATTTCATCTTTGTCATCACTTTCCAAGCCATCTCTGTTAATTGTTGTATTAGTGGCAATAACACCAGCTATTTTAGTCGACTTAACAATATCGATGATATCTAAAAGTTGATCGTTTGTTAAATCAGGTGCAATTTTTAATAAAATAGGTTTTAGCTTCTTTTTTTTATGGTTTTCAACCTGAAGTGCATTCAAGAGTTTTGTTAACGGTTCTTTGTCTTGAAGTTCTCGTAAGTTAGGCGTGTTAGGCGAGCTGACATTCACTACAAAATAATCTACATAATCGTAAAGCACTTCAAAACACAACTTATAATCATCAACGGCGTTTTCATTCGCGGTTACTTTATTTTTTCCGATGTTACCGCCGATTAAAACATTTTTATTATTCTTTAACCGCTCGACCGCAGCATACATGCCACCATTGTTAAAACCCATTCTATTGATGATGGCTTGGTCCTTTTTCAATCGAAATAGGCGCTTTTTGGGGTTACCTTCTTGCGGTTTTGGCGTAATGGTTCCAATTTCTATAAACCCAAATCCGAATTGGGATAACTCATTGTATAATTTAGCATCTTTATCAAATCCTGCAGCCAGGCCAACAGGATTTTTAAATGTCAAACCAAATACTTCACGCTCAAGCAATTTGTTTTCAGAATTGTACACTAATTTTAAAATGTACTTCACTCCAGGTATTTTACATAGGTTTTTTATGAGCGAAAACGTGAAATGATGAACCTTTTCGGGGTCGAAGTAAAACAAAATTGGTTGAACGAAATACTTATACATAAAAGAATTATTGCCCTGCAAAAATAACTTAAAAGCACACAACAAAAAAGAATCTACAAGATGTCTTGTAACTTAAAATTGTGTTCAATACTTTTGGGTAAATAATTCAAAAATGATTTCAAAACAAGCCATTATAGATAGGTTTATTAGCTATGTAACCATAGACACTGAATCTGACCCAAATTCGGATACCACACCAAGCACACAAAAACAATGGAATTTAGCCAACAAGCTTTTTGAAGAGCTAAAAACCATGGGAATGCATGATGTTAGCATTGATAAAAATGCCTATGTTATGGCTACCTTGCCTAGCAATGTGGATGTTGATGTACCAACCATTGGTTTTATTTCACATTTTGATACCTCACCCGATTTCACTGGAGCCAATGTAAAACCTCAAATTATTGAAAATTATGATGGCAAGGACATTGTTTTAAATTCTGAAAAAAATATCGTTTTATCACCCAACTATTTTGATGATTTACTTCAATATACAGGTCAAACTATCATCACCACTGACGGCACTACCCTTCTTGGTGCAGATGACAAAGCTGGAATTACCGAAATTATGTCGGCCATGGAATACCTCATCAACCATCCCGAAATCGAACACGGCAACATTAGAGTGTGTTTTACACCTGATGAAGAAATTGGTCGCGGCGCCCATAAATTTGATGTAAAAAAATTTGGAGCCGACTGGGCTTACACCATGGATGGAAGTCAAATAGGTGAACTAGAATATGAAAATTTTAATGCCGCTGGTGCCGTGATCACTATAGAAGGGAAAATAGTACATCCTGGTTATGCCAAAGGTAAAATGATCAATTCGATGTACATTGCAACCGACTTTATAAATGCCTTACCAAGACTCGAAACACCTGAGCATACCGAAAAATATCAAGGCTTTTTTCATTTGCATGAAATAGATGGAAAAGTAGACGAAACCAAATTACACTACATTATTAGAGACCACGACCGGGATAAATTTGAGGCAAGAAAAGAAATGATGCACAAATTAGCAAAGGAATTAAATAGCCAATATGGTAAAACTATAATTTTAGTAACTATTACCGATCAATATTTCAATATGAAAGAAAAGATTCTACCAGTTATGCATATTCTTGATATTGCAGAAGAAGCTATGAAACAACTAAGTATTAAGCCTTTAATTAAAGCTATTCGTGGTGGTACCGATGGTTCACAATTATCGTTCATGGGCTTACCATGTCCGAATATTTTTGCTGGAGGCCATAACTTCCATGGGAGATACGAATACGTTCCTGTGGAAAGCATCCTAAAGGCAACGGAAGTGATTTGTAAAATTGCCGAGTTAACCGCCAAAAAACACAAGAAGCAATAAAAAAACCGCTTCAAATAATTGAAACGGTTTTTTTAATATGTTATTTTTCAACTAAGAAATTAAGCTTCGGCCGTTGACTGAAGTTTGGTGCTCATTTCCATAGAAATAGCAGACCTGTCGAACTTAATTTTACCAGCGAGCGTTTCAATTACGCAGCTGTTATCTTTATCGTTAAGTTCTATAATTTTGCCATACATACCGCTTTTGGTGATAATTCTATCACCTTTTTTAATTTCACTAGCGAACTTCTTTTCTTTCTTTTGTCGCTTAAGTTGTGGTGCAATCATAAAGAAATATACAACTGCAAACATGGCCACAAATGGCAAAAACGAACCTATTCCTTCACCCATATCTTGTTATTGAATTGGTGTAATTGAAGCAGAACCAGCATTAGCACTTGGATTGATGAAAGCTTTTATTTTCACACTTTCATTTCCTTTTTCAGTGTTGGTTGTAAGATTAACTGATTTTTGTACTTGGTTAGCACCTTTACCGTTAAACTTCACGTTAAACTCACCAGTTTCACCAGGAGCAACTTCTCTTGTCCAGTTAGAAGGCACAGTACATCCACAAGTACTTTTAATATCACTTACCACTAACATAGAGTTACCAGTATTGGTGTATTTAAAAGTAGTTTCAACAGGTGTTCCATCTTCTAGCGTACCGAAATCATGCTCTATTTTATCAAAAGATAGAATTGGAAAATTACCCGCATTGGCATCTCTATCCGCCGCCTCAGCAACATTTTCTGATTTAATTTTTACGGTAGCGTCTTCTTTACATGAAGTTGTGATTACTAAACACAAAGCACTTAATCCTAAAATTACTTTTTTCATTACTTAAATTTTTTAATTATTGTATTTGATTTGTTGCATTAAAAGTCAAATGTAGTAATTATTTTGTAGTTGTTAAAACATTTATAGGTCTCTTAACGCTTTAAACAGATTAACTAATACTACATTAAACCTCTACCAACCTTGTTTAATGAACCACTATTTTGATATTCTTTAGCCAAATTATCTAACACGCCATTTATAAAAGTGCTACTTTTTGGTGTGGAATATTCTTTTGCAATTTCCAAATATTCGTTAATAGTTACCTTAATGGGAATAGATGGAAATCTCTGAAATTCGCAAATAGCCATGGTAATAAGCAGCGAATCAATATTAGCCAATCTATCTGAATCCCAATTGGTTGTTTTACCAACCATCGCTTGGGAAAGTTCAGATTTATTCAAAATTGTTTTTTGGAAAAGTTGAATGGCAAACTGTTTATCGTCATCATCCTTATAGAGTTCTGGAAGAAAATAGCTGTCTGCAGAATTAGATTTTACTTGCTTTAAAAGCTTAAGTAAGTTTGTGTTTATTATTGGTAAATCGTCAATCCAGGTGATTTTTTTATCTTCTAGATAATCGTATAATTTATCGTTGGATGCGATGATTGTTTTGAAAATTTCTACAATGAAATATTTATCATCTTCAAAACTCGGATATTGTTTTTTGGTATAAGTGGAAAACAAATCGCTTTTAACGATGTTTTTATAAATAATATCGACATATTCAAAATCTAAATCCCAAAGATTGATTTTTCTTTTAGCAATGGTTTCTAAAAGTGCTTTATTCTCTGATAATTTTAACAACAACTGATTATCAATCAAATGCTTGGTTGGTTTTATCTTGTTAGCATCAACCGACAGTCTATTTTGAAGTTTTTTATATTGATCTTCAGACTTTTTATGAATTTCAATGAGTAGAGACATCATCAATAAATACAAATCGTACATACCATCCATGCTGTCAATTAAAAATTTTTGATCGGAATTAAAGTTACTCGCCTCGTTGCCATCAAAAGCAAAGAGCGTCTGCATTACCTTAATTCTGATATGTCTTCTATTTAACATTGTTAAAGAACTTATTTATTCCTAATTACAACACCAACGTCATGGTGTTTTTTAGTTAACTAATAATTTACAAAAGTAACCCAATACTTTTTAAAATCTTATAGGGTATTTAATTTTTCTGCCTTGCGTTGCGCAATTCGTTCTTTTGCAATATTTACGGCGGCATGATTGGTAGTGACATTATTTTGCTGAGCACGTTCCAATATTTCTAAGGTGGTATTGTAAATATTTTCAGTTTTGCGCATTATTTCTTGTTTGTTATAATGCTCGAGTTCCGCATAAACATTAATTATACCGCCAGCATTGATGAGAAAATCTGGAGCGTAAATGATACCGCGATCTTGTAATATTTTTCCGTGTTTATTTTCCTCAGCCAATTGGTTGTTCGCAGCGCCAGCAATGATGCTAGCTTGAATATTATAAATGGTATCGTCATTTATGGTCGCACCCATAGCACATGGTGCATAAATATCGATTTTTTGAGAGAACAAATTTTCACCTCTAAAAATACTGGCACCATACTTATTACTAACCTTTTCTAACCGCTCCTCGCTGATATCAGCAATAATAACATGCGCGCCTTCATTTGTTAAATGTTCAACCAACGCTTCACCAACATGACCAACGCCTTGTACGAGTACAATTTTATCTTCCAATAAATCAGAACCATATCTGAATTTCGCAGCCGCTTTCATTCCCATAAACACGCCATACGCAGTTATTGGTGATGGATTTCCTGCGCCGCCATTGCTTTCAGATATTCCAGTAACATAAGGTGTTACCTCACGTACTGTATCCATATCCGCCGTTTCCATACCAACATCTTCAGCTGTGATGTACTTTCCACTTAATGAATGGACAAACTCACCAAATTTACGCATTAATTCGGGTGTTTTCTGTGTTTTGGAATTACCAATAATCACCGCTTTTCCACCACCTAAATTTAAACCGGTAATGGCCGACTTAAATGTCATACCTCTGGAAAGTCGCAACACATCATTTAAAGCTTCCCATTCGCTGGCATACTGCCACATTCTAGTGCCACCTAAGGCAGGTCCTAAAATAGTGTTATGGATTCCTATTATTGCCTTTAAACCGGTATCTTTGTCGTTGCAAAAAACAATTTGTTCGTGCTCATCAAATGATGCTTGACCAAAAACCGGGGCAACTTTGTTAAGTTCAGAAGAACTTAAAATTTCTGTAGTCATACTAAAAGGTTAAAACCCTATTTTGAAATATCCTCAAAAAAGTTGCGCAAAAGTAAATTATTATTAGACTACTTTTGACAAATAATTTGATAAATCGATTAGTTGTTAATAAAATTGATGCAACGCTACGTTTTAAATGAAAGAATTAAAGCACATAAATAAATACTTTTACAAGTACCGTTACCGACTCATTATAGGCATTATAATAACCGTCGCCGCCAAAATATTCACATTATATACCCCTAGGTTTTTAGGGGCTTCTATTAATGTTGTGGCGGCGAGACTCGAAGGTAAGATTTCTCAAGAAGATTTTGCTTCAGAGCTGGCATTGAATATTTTATTACTGATTGGTGCGGCTATTGTGGCAGGTATATTCACCTTCTTAATGCGTCAAACTATCATAAACGTATCACGATTTATTGAATACGATTTAAAAAACGAAATTTACCAACAATACCAACGACTTTCACTTAGTTTTTACAAATCAAACCGCACAGGTGATTTGATGAATAGAATAACCGAAGACGTTAATAAAGTTCGCGATTATGCTGGCCCAGGCATCATGTACACCATAAATATGATTAGTTTATTTGCGGTGGCATTGATTTATATGTTCAGTACGGCTCCAAAATTGACATTTTACACCATATTACCGCTTCCATTTTTGTCAATTTTTATCTATTATATCAGTGCTATTATTCATAAAAAAAGCACCATTGTTCAAGAGCAACTTTCAAAATTATCAGCCTTTACGCAGGAAGCTTTTAGTGGTATTTCAGTAATAAAATCCTACGCCATTGAGCCACATACACAGGCTAATTTTCGAACCTTATCAATAGAAAGCCGACAAAAACAAATAGATTTAGCCAAAATTCAAGCATTGTTTTTTCCGCTTATGCTTTTATTAATCGGTATAAGTAATATTTTAGTAATTTACATTGGTGGTAATCAATATATCAATGGAGAAATAAAAGAAATTGGAACCATTGCCGAATTTATAATTTACGTCAATATGCTAACTTGGCCAGTTGCCACACTGGGTTGGGTAACATCGTTGGTTCAACAAGCCGAAGCTTCTCAAAAACGTATCAATGAGTTTCTTAAGCAAAAACCAGAAATAAAAAATCTGGTAAACAACCGCACACATATAGAAGGCAATATCACTTTTCAAGATGTTCATTTCACCTATCCAGACACAAATATTACAGCTTTAAAAGGCATAAGCTTTACTGTGTATCAAGGACAAACATTGGCCATTATGGGAAAAACGGGCTCTGGGAAATCGACGATTCTGGATTTGATAGGGCGATTGTATGATGTTGAAAAAGGAAAAATTCTAATAGATAAAACCCCTATTGAAGACCAAAATCTACACGATTTAAGAAAAGAAATTGGATACGTGCCTCAGGAAGCTTTTTTATTTAGTGATACCATTCAAAATAACATACGTTTTGGAAAGGAAGATGCTACTGACGAAGAAGTCGTAACAGCAGCAAAAAACGCCAACGTACATAAAAACATTGTGAAGTTTAAAAAAGGCTACCAAACCATTTTAGGTGAACGTGGCATAACACTTTCAGGCGGACAAAAACAGCGCCTTTCAATTGCACGCGCTATTATAAAATCGCCAAAAATATTTCTTTTCGATGATTGTTTGTCTGCGGTAGATACTGAAACGGAAGAGAAAATATTGAACAGTTTGTTTGAAATCTCAAAAAGCAAAACCACTATTATTGTTACGCATCGAATTTCTTCAGCTAAAAATGCCGATAAGATAATTATTTTAGAAGACGGTAAAATTATTCAAGAAGGCACACACGATAAGCTAGTAAACTCAGAAGGTTTTTACCAAAACATGTATTTGAACCAACTTACAAAAAAAGAAATAGAGTAAATTGTTGGTTACTATTCTTTTTTTTTAGATTTTTGAAATCGAATTAATAAAAATAAAGCGCATGAGTGATAACGGAATGATGGAGAAAGAAGAAATTTTCTCGAAAGTATTAAGAGCAGGACGCAGAACTTATTTTTTTGATGTAAGATCTACAAAAGCAGGTGATTATTATCTTACCATAACCGAAAGCAAAAAGTTTACCAACGACGACGGTTCTTTTCATTACAAAAAACACAAAATTTACCTCTACAAAGAAGATTTTAGTGAATTCAAGGAGATTCTAGAAGAAATGGTCAATTACGTTTTTGAAGAAAAAGGTGACGAAGTAATTAGCGAAAGACATCAAAAGGATTTCAAAAAAGAAGAGGTGAATTTAAATGGTGAAGATGATACTATTAAAAGTGACGCACCTGAGCGATTTACAGACATCAGTTTTGACGACATATAAGTGACTTTTCTGTTAAAATAAGTACAAAAACCGCTAGGAAACTGAGCGGTTTTTTATTTTTATGACTTAAATTAGAAATCCTAATTCATTTCCAAAAGCCATTAAAACCAACTGTCAATATGAGAATTTTAATTACAATATTTTGTTTTATTTCTTGTCACGCCTTTTCACAAACCAATTTCGATTTAAATTATTATCTGCCCCAAAACATAAGTTACAATCCTAATGTACCCAAACCACGAGAGGTCATCGGACACGAAGTTGGAAAATGGCATGTTACTCACGATAAATTGGTGCAATATATGTATGCTGTGGCCAATGCAAGCGATCGAATATCTATTGAAAACAGAGGATTTACTTTTGAAGATCGACCACTTTTGCTATTAACGGTTAGCGCTCCTAAAAACCTAAATAACCTAGAAAATATCAAACAAGAACACATAGCTGCCACCGATAATGACACACAAGATTTTAACCGACCAACCGTGGTTTATCAAGGTTTTTCAATTCACGGCAATGAACCAAGTGGCTCTAATGCTGCGCTGGTTTTAGCTTATTATTTGGCAGCCGCACAAGGTGAAGCTATTGACAATTTACTAGAAAACACCGTAATTCTTTTAGACCCAAGTTTCAATCCTGACGGCCTGCAACGCTTTGCTTATTGGGCCAATACAAATAAAAACATCAACCTTACAGCCGATTCAAACGATCGTGAATACAGTGAAATCTGGCCTGGAGGCCGCACCAATCACTATTACTTTGATATGAATAGAGATTGGCTTCCTGTGCAGTTGCCCGAATCCCGCGCCCGGTTAAAAACCTATCACCAATGGTTGCCCAATATTTTAACCGATCATCATGAAATGGGTACCAATTCAACGTTTTTCTTTCAACCAGGTATACCATCAAGAACACATCCATTAACACCACAAAAAAATCAAGATCTGACCAAAGCTATTGGTAAATTTCATGCGAGAGCGCTCGATAAAATTGGTTCTTTTTATTATTCTGAAGAAAGTTTTGACGATTTTTATTACGGTAAAGGCTCAACTTTTCCGGATATTAACGGAGGTATTGGAATCCTGTTTGAACAAGCCAGCTCTAGAGGTCATGTTCAAGAAAGTGATAATGGACTTTTAACATTTCCGTTTACTATTAGAAATCAATTTACCACAGCACTGTCTACCTTAGAAGCTGCTGTTAGCATGCGGGAGGAATTGTTGGTTTACCAACATTCTTTTTTTAAAAATGCGCGACAAGAAGCTCAAAAAGAATCTAACAAAGGCATTGTTTTTGGCGATGAAAAAGACGCGGCTAAAAGTTTTCATTTAGCTGAAATTTTAAAAAGACATCAAATAGAAGTTTTCAAGCTTACCAAAGATGTAAAACTAAACGGTAAAAATTTCGCAGAAAATCACAGTTATTACGTTCCGAAAAATCAAAAAAATACACGGCTCATTAACGCCATGTTTGAAAAGCGTACAAAATTTCAAGACAGTTTGTTTTATGATATTTCGGCTTGGACTTTCCCATTAGCTTTCAACTTAGATTACGAAGAAAACGTTTCAAAACCAAGTAGTGATATGCTTTCAGATTTAATTGAACTACCCAAAGGTGGCGTTGACAAATCAAGTGATTACGCCTATTTAATGGAATGGCATGAGTACTACACTCCGAAAGCATTACACAAAATTTTGTCGGCCAATTTGAGAGCAAAAGTAGCCATGAAGTCATTTAAAAGTAATGGCAAACATTATGATTATGGTACTATCTTGATTCCGATTCAAAATCAAGAATTATCCGGTGCAGAAATTAAATTACTTTTAGATCGCATTGCTACAGAATCTTATGTGAATTTCAGTGCTGTGAGTACAGGCTTAACCGAAGGTGTAAATTTAGGCAGTAATGAATTTAAAAGTCTATCAAAACCCAATATTGCCGTGTTGGTAGGTGATGGCATCACGTCTTACGATGCTGGCGAAATATGGCATTTAATGGATACACGTTATGACATTAATATTACCAAATTAGATACTAGAAACCTAAGCCGTAGTGACTTGACTAAATATGATGTAATTATTGTCGCAAATTCAAACAGTTTATCAAAGCCAAACTCTGATAATTTGAAAAAATGGGTTGAAAGCGGCGGCACCTTAATAGGTTATCGCAATGCATTAAGATGGATGAATACCAATGAATTTATAAAATTAGACTTTAAAACCAACAGTTTAACAGCCAAAAACATCAATTTTGAAGAGCGTAGAGATTTTAGCGGTGCCCAAGTAATTGGTGGTGCAATTTTTGAAGCTAAATTAGACCGATCGCATCCTATAAATTTCGGATATAAAAACAACAATTTAGCGCTGTTTAGAAATACCACATTATTTATAGAAGCGGATAAACAAAGCTACAACAATCCTATTCAATACACTTCAAAACCGTTATTAAGTGGCTATATTTCAAAACCTAATTTAGATAGCTTGGCAAATACAGTACCGTTCAAAGTAAACAGGCTGCAACGAGGAAAAGTAATTGTGTTTACTGATAATACCAATTTTAGAGCCTTTTGGTATGGCACCAATAAACTATTGATGAATGCTGTGTTTTTTGGAAAGTTCATGTAAATTCAGGAAACCACTGCCCCATTTGGGATGTTCGTTTCAGGATTGAGTAAAATAACTTCAGCGCCACTAACAGCTCCAATTATTAGACATTCGCTCATAAAATTGGCTATTTGCTTGATAGGAAAGTTTACAACAGCCACAACTTGTTTGTTTATTAAATCGTCTTTAGAATACACAGCAGTTATTTGCGCTGAAGATTTTTTAATACCGAGCGCACCAAAATCAATTGTTAATTGATAAGCTGGTTTTCTTGCTTTAGGAAAATCACTGATTTCTATTATGGTACCAACGCGTAAGTCTACCTTATGGAAATCATCGAAAGAAATTAATCTATTCATTTTTTAAAAATACGAAAAATCACGATATTGATAGCTTAAAGAAAAACTTATGGCACAAACACCATCCAATATGTTAGCGCTCGGTACCATAGCACCCGATTTTAATCTATTAAATGTTGTTGATAACAACTATGTTTCCTTGAAGGATTTAAAAGGTGAAAAAGTAACAGTCATCCTATTTATTTGTAACCATTGTCCCTTTGTAAAACATTTAAATGAAGCCATTTCAAAAACAGCGAAAATCTATGATTCAAAAGGTGTCAACTTTATTGCTATTTCAAGTAATGATGTTGAAAATTACCCTCAAGATGCCCCGAAATACATGAAGGAACTAGTTAAAAACGAAGACTTTATTTTTCCGTATTTATACGATAAAGACCAAGAAGTTGCAAAAGCTTATGATGCTGCTTGCACCCCAGATTTTTATGTATTTAATAAGAATTTAACTTTAGAATATCGCGGACAATTTGACGACTCAAGACCTGGTAATAATATCCCTATTACTGGAAAAGATTTGATCGCGGCCATAGATGCTATTTTAAATAACAAAGCAGTAAATCCTAATCAAAAACCCAGCATTGGTTGTAATATTAAGTGGTTAAATTAAAAAAAACAGAATAAACACATGGCTCATTCCGTTTCTTTAAGAAGATAATCTATTTAGTTATTTAGTACCAATTTAAAATTAATTGGTATACTATACGGAACAGCTACAGGTTTATTACGTTGCTTACCAGGTTCCATTTTAGGAAGTAAGCTAATAATACGTTCGGCTTCGGCTTCTAAAATTTTATCTGGCCCACGAGATTGTATTTTAGTAACCGTTCCGGTTTTGTCAATTTGAAATAACACAAATACTTTTCCATATATTCCAAGTTCTGAAGCAACTTCAGGATATTTAAAATGTTTTTTTAAGTGTTCTTGCATTTTTTCTTGAAAACAGGCTTTTAATTCTTCATTATTGCCTTTACAGCCAGGGAAAACTGGTACTTTTTCAATCACCGAAAATGGCACAACGATGTCCTCTTCTACTTCTTCAACAACCACATCTTCAACAGCTACCGCTTCAATAACATCGTCCATATTAATTTCGGTACTTCGTACAATGGTTTCTTTAACCTCTTCAACATCTTCTATTACCGTAATCGCTTCAGTAATTTGAGGCGGTGGTGGTGGTGGCGGAATATTAATTGTAGTAATCGGAATATCTTCTTCTATCTGATCACTTAATTGAAGTATATCAATTTGTGTAATGGCTCTGTCGTAGGATTTATGTTCTAATGCCATCCATGTTAGCAACAACATAACGTTTAATCCAACAGCGAAATAAATACTGCTGTTTCGACCTACGTCTACATTTGTGTTTTTCTTTGATTCCATGACCTTAAAATTTATAGCATGAAATTATACCAATTCAACAGGAATAACTATGATATAAATCAGTTTAATAAATTGACATACTGCACTATTTATTTCAAAGATTTAGTGCAAAATTTTCAAGCAAATTTAAAATGTGTTTTATTTTGTAACATAAAGCTTAAATTGAATACTGATAGTCACTAACCAAACAGAAACTTTGAACACCGAATTAGAACATAGTTTTGTAGGCTTGCTCGGAGAAAACCAAAACATCGTGCACAAGATTTGCAGGTTATATACCAATAATCAAGATGCGCATAATGATTTGTTTCAGGAAATCACCATACAGTTATGGAAAGCCTTTCCCAACTTTAGAGGCGATTCAAAGTTTAGTACATGGATGTATCGTGTGGGATTAAATACAGCTATTACACTGTATAGAAAATCTAAGCGAACCATACATACACAAGAATTTGACAATATACAATACAAAATAACGGCTGAGCCTTATGATGATACCGAAGAGCAACAATTGAAGCTTATGTACGACGCCGTGCACCAATTAAATGATATTGAAAAAGCCTTGGTGTTTTTGTATTTAGAAGATAAAAATTACACTGAAATAAGCGATACTTTGGGAATTTCTGAGGTTAATGCAAGGGTGAAAATGAACAGAGTGAAAACAAAATTGAAAACCATATTAAATCCGTAAGATCATGGATGAATTAGATTTATTAAAGAGAAATTGGAATAAGAAAAGTGAGAACGAACCTATACTAACGTATGCTGAAATATACAAATTAATCAAATCAAAGTCGTCCAACATAGTAAAATGGATTTATTATATAAGTTTATTTGAACTTTTTTTAGGTTTTGCATTAATTGTTATCAACCCGAAGATTGAAACAAAATTTACCTATCCTTTATGGCTTGACGCGTCATTATATTTTACTATTCCAGTAATATTATTTTTTATTTTTAGGTTTTACAAAAGCTATAAAACCATAAAGGCAACTGATACTGTTAAAAATCTTATAAAAACAATTTTAAATACAAGACAGATTGTTAGGTATTATATTTTATTTAATTTAATTTATGTGGGAATTTATTCTTCATTTGCATTATTTTACGCTTATGTAGAAACTTCTGGCGGATTAAAAAAATTTAATGAATTAGCCCATTTCAAGGAATATTTAATTTTATTTCTAATTATAATTGTATTTTCAACAATTATGATTGGAATTGTTTATTTTATTTATTTCCTACTATATGGTATCCTACTTAAAAAACTACAAAAGAATTACAATGAACTAAAAAAACTAGAAATGTAATTCAACTTTTTTCTAAAAGTCTTGATTTAGAATACTCAATTACGGAATTATCTTTATCTTTTAAACCAATTTCCCAAACATCGTTATAATCTTCAATTGCTGCCAATACTTCGAGAGACTCTTTTCTAACTTGGGTTATACCACAATTAGTCGCAAGTGAATGTAAAATATCAATTGTTTTTAAATTATGTGAATATTTAGCAATTTGAATTAATCCAAATTTAGAAGCGGCTGAACCATATAGAATTTTTTTTATCCTACTTCTATTAATGTCAAACTTATATTGTCTATTATCAAATTGCTTTAAAGATTTTAAAATGATATTTATTGCTAAGGAATCCTCTTTAATAGGCGGGAATTGAGCGTGAATGTCCTTTGAAGGTCGATAATACATTATTTTTCCCTTTGTTAAAATAGTCTCTTCTAAAAACGTTATATCAATTTCCTCATTTTGAATACCTATAACTTTGTCATAATCATATTCCCATATTTTTGTAGTATTGGCTATTTCGGAGTGACCATGCCAGCGATTTCGGTTCAAATGGTGCCACTTTA